>JAEMRL010000013.1 GCA_016463385.1 Thermoleophilia bacterium | reverse complement strand
CCGCGGTGCAGATGGTCTTCGGCGAGCTGGTGCCGAAGAACCTCGCGATCGCGCATCCGCTGGCGACCGCGCGCGCCGTCACCCCGGCGCAGCGGGGCTTCACCGCCGCGACCGGCCCGCTGATCGCGTTCCTCAACGGCAGCGCCAACCGGATCCTGCGGGCGATGGGGATCGCGGCCCAGGAGGAGCTGCGCTCGGCGCGCTCCCCGCAGGAGCTGAGCTCGCTGGTGCGCCGCTCGGCATCCGAGGGCACGCTGGCCGAGGAGACGGCGGGGCTCGTCGGCCGGTCGCTGTCGTTCGGCGAGCTGACCGCCGCCGACGTGATGACCCCGCGCGTGCGTGTGCGCTTCGCCGACGCCCGCTTCCCGGTCGCCGCCGTGCTCGACGAGGCCCGCCGCTCCGGCCACTCCCGGTTCCCGGTGACCGGGCGCGACGCGGACGACGTCGTCGGCGTCGTCCACGTCAAGCACGCCCTCGCGGTCCCGCTGGACGAGCGCGACACCCGGACGGTCGCCGAGGTGATGGCCGAGCCGGTGGTCATCCCCGGCAGCGCCGACCTCGACGCCCTGCTCGGCCTGCTGCGCGGGCGGGGACTCCAGATGGCCGTGGTGATCGACGAGTACGGCGGCACCGACGGGGTCGTGACGCTCGAGGACCTCGTGGAGGAGCTCGTCGGCGACATCGCCGACGAGCACGACCGGGCCGGCGCGCACGCGCGGCGGATGCGCGACGGCTCGTGGTCGCTCTCGGGCCTGCTGCGGCCGGACGAGATCGCCGAGCTGACCGGCGTGGCGCTCCCCGACGAGGACGAGTACGACACGCTCGCCGGCCTCGTCCTCGAGCGCCTCGGCAGAGTGCCCGCGATCGGCGACGCGCACCGCGAGGAGACCGCCGCTCACGAGGTGGTGCTGACCGTCACGCGGATGGACGGGCGGCGCATCGACCGGGTGAGCCTCGAGGCCGTCGAGCGCTCCGTGCCGGACGACGGGGAGCCGGCCGGATGAGCAGCGGCCTCGCGATCACCCTGGCCGTGGTGCTGCTCGCCGGCAACGCCTTCTTCGTCGGGGCCGAGTTCGCGCTGATCTCCGCGCGACGCTCCCAGATCGAGCCGCTCGCCGAGGCCGGCTCACGCCGGGCGGTCGTGACCCTTGGCGCCATGGAGAACGTCTCGCTGATGATGGCCTGCGCCCAGCTCGGCATCACCGCCTGCTCTCTCGGCCTCGGCGCCGTCGGCGAGCCGGCCGTGGCCTCCCTGCTGGAGGGGCCCTTCGAGACGGCGGGCATCCCCGAGTGGCTCCTCCACCCGCTCGCCTTCTCGGTGGCGCTCGGGATCGTGGTCTTCCTGCACATGGTGCTCGGCGAGATGGTCCCGAAGAACATCGCGATCGCGGGCCCCGAACGCTCGGCGCTGGCCCTCGGCCCGCCGCTGGCGGCCATCGCGCGGATCCTGCGCCCGGTGATCGCCACCCTCAACGGCGTGGGCAACGCCGTGCTCCGCTCGGTCGGGGTCGAGCCCAGGGACGAGGTCGCCTCGGCGTTCACCGTCGAGGAGGTCGCCTCGCTCGCCGCCGAGTCACGGCAGGAGGGGCTGCTCGACGAGGCCGAGCACGAACTGGTGAGCGGCGCCCTCACCTTCGCCGGGCGCACGGTGTCGTCGGTGCTCGTGCCGATGGGGGCGCTCACCGTGCTGCCGATCGGCGCCTCGCCGGCCGACATCCAGGACGCCACCGCCCGCACGGGGTTCTCGCGCTTCCCGCTGGCCGGGTCCGACGGCGCCCTGGCGGGCTATCTCCACGTCAAGGACGTGCTCGACGACGATCCGGCGACGCGCGACCGGCCGCTGCCGCCCGAGGCGCTCCGGCCGCTCGCCACCGTCGCGGCCGGCGACTCGCTGGAGTCCGCCCTCGGCGCCATGCGCGACCGCGGCGCGCACCTGGCCCGGGTGGTCGGCGCCGAGGGCGAGCCCGAGGGAGTGGTCACCCTGGAGGACGTCCTCGAGGAACTGGTCGGCGAGGTGCGCGACGGCGCCCAGGCGGCGCGCCGCCGCCCCTGACCGGCGCGCGCCGGCGCCCCGGCTCAGCGCAGGGCGGGGGAGATGCTGACGGCGGCGATCGCGCCGTCGCGGAAGTTCGTCCCGGTGAGGCCCCGGCCGATGTGCCGGGTGAGCCGATTCGCCCGGCGGACGGCGGCCTGTGAGATGCGCTGGTTGATCAGGATCTGGCGGTCGCTCAGCTCGACGCGGACGGCGGGGCGCCGGGCGACCGCGGCGATCGTTGTGCGCGACGGCGGCGGGCCGGGCCCCGAGGGCTGCGCCGTCTCCACCAGCAGCCCGGGCGCGAGCTTGTCGGCCTCGATCACCCCGGCGCGCAGGTCGCCACCCGTCAGGCCACCCGTGATGCGGCGCCCCAGCGCGTCGGCGCGGCGCACCGCCGCCTGGGAGATGCGCTGGTTCACCCGGAGCTGGCGGACGGTCACCCGCAGGCGCGGTGTCGTCCGCGGGGCGCGCGCGACCCTCAGGGGGCGCGGGGTGGCGACGCCGTTCTGGATCGCCGTCCCGGCCCCGGTGAGGCCCACGTCGGCGGCGAAGTCCTCCCGGCCGAGCCCGCCGTCGCGCAGATCGCCCGCCACGAGGCCCGCGTCGAGCCAGTCGGAGATCGCCGCGACGCGGCGGATGGCGGCCTGGGAGATGCGCTGGTTCACCAGCAGCTGCGCCGGCGTGAGCTGCACGGGCTTGCGGATCTCGAACCAGCTCTGGCCGTGCGGCGCCGGGGCGTACCTGTTGCCGATCAGGGGCCACACCCGCCAGACGTAGCGCTCGCCCCAGGCCAGGCGCCCGGCGGGCACGCGGAACAGGGTCCGGGTGGGGAACTCCGACAGGATCTTGGTGGCCTTGCCGTTGCGCACGCGGAAGACCTGGAGGTTGTAGAGGCGCGCCGTGCCGACCCGGGTCCAGCCGAGCACCGGCTGGCGGAACGGAAGCGAGATGCCGAGCGAGGGCCGAAGGCGCGAGGGGTTGCGCACCGGCAGGCTGACCGGGCCGCCCCCGGGCGGCGACGGCAGCGTCAGCGTCTGCACCGGCGGCGCCGGTGCCGCGGTGACGCGGTAGTCGATCCGCTGCTGGGCGATGTTGCCCGCGGCGTCGGTCGCCGTGACCGTGAAGGCGCGCGCCCCGGTGGTGGCGGTGTCGATCGGCGCGCCCGGCGCGACCGGCCCGGCGCAGCTCGTCGCGCCGGCGCAGGAGAAGTCGGCGGGCACGCGCTCGCCGCGCGCGTAGGTGGCGCCTGCCGCGGGCCGCGTCAGGGTGACGGAGGGGGGCACCGTGTCGATCGTGAAGGCGCGCTGGGCGAGGCCGGCGCTGAGCGGCAGCGCCTGCGTGGCGCCGAGGGTGAGCGCCCCGTCCGGGGCGCCGGTGAGGGTCACCGTGAGGGGGGAGGCCCCCGTCCCCGAGAACCCCCGCACGGGAGTGCCGGCGCTGTCCAGCTGCCACGCGATCAGGGCGCCCGGGCCGGTGCCCGTGATCACGTACGTCGCGGGCGTCTCGGAGGCGTTCCAGGCATCCCCGTCGGCGCCGGAGATGGTCGGCGCGGCGGAGGCGAGGGCCGGGGCGACCAGCAGGGCGGCGAGCACGAGCGCGGCGAGCAGGCGCAGACGGGCGACGGGCACCTCTTCGGTCTACCCCACTCGGCGCCGCCTCGCTGGCGGATCCCGCAGAGCCAAACGCCGTCCTTACATTCTCCCCCGAATCCGAGGGCGGACGGCTCAGTCGCGCCAGGTGCCGCCCTCGAGCACGACGACCTCGCGGCCGTCGGGCTCCACCCCGAACACCGTCACCTCGGGCCCGCCGATCATGAAGTCGATGTGGATCTCCGAGGTGTTGATCCGCTCGTCGTCGCTGCCGTCGGTGCCCTTGGGGTAGCCGGCGCCCAGCGCGATGTGGCTGGCCGCGTTCTCGTCGAGGAGCGTGTCGTAGAAGACCGTGCCGAGCGGGCCGATGCGGCCGCTGCCGTCCACGAGCGCCACCTCTCCGAGCCTCGCCGCCCCCTCGTCCACCGCGGCCCGGCCGCGCAGCACCTCGGCGCCGGTGTCGGCGGTGATCTCCACGGCCCGGCCGCCCTCGAAGCGCACCTTCAGCCCGTTCACCACCGTGCCGCCCACGTCGAGCGGGCGGGTCGAGGTGACGAAACCCTCGGTGCGCAGCGGGTCGGGGGTCGTGAACACCTCCTCGGTGGGGATGTTCGGCAGGTGCGGAAGCCCGTCGCGGCGGTGGTCCTCACCTCCGACCCACACCGACCCGGGCAGGAGGCCGACCGTGAGGTCGGTACCGGGCCCGACGAAGTGCAGCGCCGACAGCCGGCGATCGGTGAGCCGCGCCGCCGAGGCGCTCAGCTCGGCCCCGCGCGCCGCCCAGGCGGCCGCCGGGTCGGGCTCGTCGAGCCGGCAGATGTGGGCGATCTCCACCCAGAGTCGCTCCAGCGCGTCGGCCGGGGCGAGGTCGGGGTAGACCATGCCGGCCCACTCCGGGTTGGGGCAGGGCAGCACGGTCCAGTTGACGTGGGCGCCCATGATCACCGCGATGCCCTCGCGCACCGACGGCAGGCGGTCGCGCCCGGCACGGGTGGGATCGACGTCGTCGAAGAGGCCGGGGGCGGTGGGGCCGGCCAGGGCGATCGTCGCGCCCATCACCCGGCCGATCTCCTGGATCCGCTGGGCGTACCAGGGCGGCACCCAGTCGAGCGTGTCCTCGGCGGCGTTCTGCAGGCGGGCGAGCTTGACGTGCGGGTCGACCCAGGCGACGTCCACGTACTACGCCCCGCGCCGGTAGGCGGCCGCGACGATCGCGCGGACGAGCTCCTCCTGGCCGGGGCGGCCGCTGACGCCCACCACCTGGCCCTGCTGGACGTTGGCGCCGACCTCGACCGCGAGGGAGGCGAGGCGCTCGAGGCGCTCGGCGGCGGGTCCGGTCACGCGGCGGACTCTACCCGGGGGAGGGAGCCCCGAGCCCCCGCAGCAGCGCGTCCACCACCCGCTCCTCCCATCCGCGCGGGAAGGGCTCGCCCGAGAGATAGTGCGACTGGTAGGCGCCCATCATCAGGTCGACGCACGCGTCGATGTCGCCGTCGGGGGCGATGGCGCCCGACCGGGCCGCCTCGCCGAGCATCCGCCGCAGCACCGCGCGCCGCGGGCCGAGGGTGCGCTCGCGGAACAGGCGCAGCAGCTCGGGCGTGTGCTGCTCCTCCATCAGGCAGGTGCCGATCAGAGGCATGGCCGACACCCGCTCGGCGTTGCGGCGCAACTGCCGCAGCTGGGCGACCAGGTCGGCCCGCAGGTCGCCGGTCGGGGCCGTGGCGCCGGCCTCGCGCAGGTGGGCGAGCGCTGCGGTGGCGAGATCCGCCTTGCCCTCGTAGCGCAGGTAGATGGTCGCCTTGCTCACGCCCGCCCGCGCGGCCACGCCGTCCATGCTCATCCGGGCGTAGCCCTCGGTGGAGAGCAGGTGCAGCGCGGCGTCGAGGATCGCCGTGTCGACCAGCGCCGAACGGGGGCGTCCGGCGCGACGGCCGTCGCCCGTGGTCGGCGGGTGTCCCGTGCCCGTGCTCACGCGGCTCAGGCTACCAACGCGCGCCGGTTTAGTGAACTGAACCGTTTGGTATCTTCCCGCGCATGACCTCGGGATCGTGGAAGGCCCTGATCGGGCTCTTCGTCCTCACCATGGGGACGAGCACCCTCACGCCGCTGCTGCCGCTCTACAAGGAGCACTTCGGCATCTCCACGGCGACGGCGACGCTGCTGTTCGTCACCTACACGGTCACCGTCGTCCCGACGATGCTGATCGCCGGCAACCTCAGCGACCGCCTCGGCCGCAAGCGCCTGCTGCTGCCGTCGCTGGTGATCATGACCCTCGCCTCGCTGGTCTTCTCGTTCGCCGAGTCGGTGCCCCTGCTGTTCGTCGGCCGGGTGCTCCAGGGCCTGGCGATCGGCGGCTTCCTCGGCGTGGGCACCGCCTTCGTGGTCGACCACGCACGGGCGTCGAGCAAGGCGCTCGCGGCCGCGATGGCCGGCGTCTTCTTCCGCCTGGGTTTCGGGCTCGGACCGGGGCTGGCCGGCATCGCCGCCCAGTACGGACCCAACCCGCGCCACTTCCCCTTCCAGGTCCACATGGTCCTGATGCTCGTCGGCATCGTCGCCGTCGCCACGGCCGCCGAGACGCTGCGGCGGAGTCCGTCGCCGGGTCGCTTCCGCATCCGCATCGGGGTCCCCAAGGGGCAGGCGCTCGGCTTCCTGACGTTCGTGGCGCCGGCCATCTTCATGATGAGCTTCATCGAGGGGACGTTCCTGTCGGTGGTGCCGATCTTCGTCTTCGACACCCTCGAGGTGCAGAACCTGGCCGTCCTCGGGTTGATCGGGTTCCTCACGCTCGCCCCCGGCGGCATCTCGCCCTTCCTGGTGCGCGGGCTGGACCCCCGCCGGTCCATGATGATCGGCGTCGCGACCTCGTCGCTGCTCTCGTTCGGGGTCGTCGCCTCCTCGCAGCTCGACAGCATCGCCGTCGTGATCGCCGCGGTGTCGGTCATCGGGCTGACCAACGGGTTCCTGCTCTACGGCGGCACCGTCATCTGCGCCACGATCGTCCCGATCGAGGAGCGCGGCAAGCTGATGTCGCTGCTCTACATGTGCGCCTACGCCGGCACCATCCCGACGGTCGGCCTCGGCTATCTGGCCGACGGCATCGGGCTCACGGCGACGCTCACCATCTTCTCGTGCGTCGCGGTCGCGATCGCCGGCTTCGTCCTCACCGTCGGCCGGCGCAACTTCCGCGAGGTGATCCCGCACGATCCGCCTCTGCCCCCGCCCGCTGAGCTGGCGACCGAGATCGTCACGATGGAAGGCGCCTAGGAGCTCCGGCCTGCCGTTGCGAGCGTCGCCTGCTCGCGCGCCTGGGCGGCGGCGGCCTGGGTGCGGCGGTTCGGGATCCGCATCGTGCAGAGGGCGCCGACGAAGGCGGCGCAGCCGGCGATCAGGAAGGTGATGGTGAAGGCGCTCTCGGCCGGGATGTCGGGCGTGCCCGAGATGGTGATGGCGCTGAGCAGGGCCGCGCCCACCTGGCCGCCGATCACCCCGCCGATGGTGCGCATGACGGTGTTCATGCCCATCGCGACGCCGGTGACCTCCCGCGAGACCGAGTCGACGATCAGCTTGGCCAGCATCGCGTAGACGAGCCCCACCCCGATACCGATCAGCGTCATGGCGATCACGATCTGGTAGCCCGAGCCGTGGAACGCCGCCAGCGTCAGCCCGCCGAGCCCGAGCACCACCGAGCCGATGCCGGTGAGCGCCCGCGCCCCGATGCGGCTCTCGAGGATCCCGCCGAGCGGACCGACGACGAGCATCACCGCCGACGCCGGCAACAGGTAGAGGCCGGCGACGATCACGCTGGCCGAGAAGCCGTAGTCGATCTGCGACGCGAGCCCCGGGGGCAGCCCGGCGCCCATCTGGACGAAGCTCGGGACGAGCAGGAAGGTGCCGAACATCGCGAAGCCCGCGATCAGGGCGACGATGTTGGTCCACAGCACCGCGCGGTCGCGCATCATCCCGATGTCGACCATGGGCTGGTCCACCCGCAGCTCGACGGCGACCCAGAGGATCAGGACGGCCACCGACAGGCTGAAGACGCCGAGGGTCGCCCCGCTCAGCCAGCCCCAGCGCTCGCCCTCGCTGAGCGCGAGCAGCAGCGCCGAGAGGCCGACCGAGAGCGTCAGCGCTCCCCACCAGTCGATCCGCGAGGGGGTGCGGACCGGAGACTCGGGCACCAGGCGCCACACCAGCAGCAGCGCGCCGACCACCGGAGCGGCCCCGATCCAGAACAGCCAGGTCCAGGGAAGGCTCTCGAGGATGACGCCGCTGAGCACCAGGCCGGCCCCGCCTCCCACGCCGAAGGTGGCCGACAGCAGGCCGAGGCCCATGCCGACCCGCTCGGGCGGCAGCTCGTCGCGGACGATGCCGAAGGCCAGCGGGAAGACGGCGCCCGCGGCGCCCTGCAGGGCGCGGGCCGCGATCAGCATCGCGATCGAGCTCGAGAGGGCGGCGCCCACCGTGCCCACGGCGAAGATGACCATGGCGATCACCAGCAGGCGCTTCTTGCCGTAGGTGTCTCCGAGCTTGCCGAGCAGCGGGGTCGCCACGGCCGAGGTGAGCAGGAAGCCCGTGAAGACCCAGGTGCTCCACGTGGTCGTGGTGTCGAGGTCGCGCTGGATGGTCGGCAGGGCCGGCACGACCAGCGTCTGCTGGAGAACGTAGGACACGCAGGCGACGGCCAGGAGTCCGAGGGTGACGGGCGGCCGCACACGATGCTGCTCAGCGCCCATAATCCACCCGTCGATCCGCCGCGGCCAAGAAAGTTGCATTATACAAGCGATGTCCGATCCCGCCCTCGAGACCCTCGTCATCGCCCTCGCCGATCTGCGCACCCGTGCGGCGCCTCTGGTGATGGCCCGCCAGGAGCGCCGCGCGGGCGGCGCCACCGCCGGTGAGCGGATGAGCACGGCCCAGCACCTCGCCCTCCTGGCGCTCGCCCCCGGTCCACTCGCGATCTCCGACCTCGGCTCCGCGACCGGTGTCGCGGTGAGCACGGCGACGCGCATGGTGCAGGCCCTCGAGCGCGAGGGCTGGGTGGCGCGCGCGCCCGAGGTGCCGGGCGCCGACCGGCGCCGCCGCCCCGTGGGGCTGACGCCGGACGGCCGCCGGGTGATGGACGAGGCGAGCGAGGTGCTCAGGGCGCGGCTGCGCCGGCTGCTCGTGCATCTCGACGCCGACGAGCGCCTCGCCGTCCATCAGGGCCTGCAGGCCCTGACGCGCGCGATTCAGGCCGACGACGCGGCGGCCGGGTTCCCGATCGCGGCTTCGAACTCGGCGAGCGTGGGCGCCGGCGGCGACAGGGACGATGCCCCGGAGGGCCGCATCCCGTCGAGTATCACCCCGAGGTAGCGCCGCCACAGGTCGGGGATGTCGAAGTGGCAGGGCGACGCGTGCCCGGCCGCCGTGATGAGGAAGAAGACGTCGGTCGGCGCGAGGTCGTCGCGCACCTGCCCGGCCGCCTGGGCGCGGGCGAGCAGCTCGCCCATCGGCGCGATGACGCGCTCGCGTGCCGCGCGCAGCCGGGGCGAGCCGAAGACCTCGGTGCCGACCGCCTCCATCAGGCCGCGGTCGCGGGCCTGGCGCTCGGCGATCGCCGTCATGGCCGCGACGATCCCCTCCCAGGCGTCCTCGGACCCGGCCGCCTCCTCCACCAGCTCGGCGACGTCGGCCAGCCGGTCCTCGAACATCGCGAGGATCAGCTCCTCCTTGTTCGGGAAGCGCCGGAAGACCGTCGCGTGGCCCACCCCGGCGCGCCGCGCCAGGTCGTCCATGCAGAGGCCCGCGCCCTCGCGGGCGAACAGCTCCGACGCGGCCGCGAGGATCTTCTCCCGGTTGCGGCGCGCGTCGGAGCGGAGGTTCTCGGCCACTAGGCCCCCGGGACCACGCTGGGTGCCTCGGCCACGACGGCGACGTCGCGGCGGCGGATGAGGAGCGCCGCGATCACGACGCCCAGCAGCATCAGCCCGGCGCCGATCGCGAAGGCCGACTGGAAGCCGTCCACCAGCGCCGAGGCCTGCTGCGCCGCGTCGGGCTGCGCGCCGGCGTTCTCGAGCGCGTTGGACGTCTGGGTGGCGGCGACGGTCGAGAGGATCGCGAGCCCGAGCGCCCCGCCGATCTGCTGCGAGGAGTTGAAGATCCCCGAGGCGAGCCCGGCGTCCTCGTCGGTGACGCCGGTGGTGGCGATCAGGGTCATCGGCACGAAGGTCAGGCCGAGGCCCGCCGACATCACGAGCAGACCCGGGAGCACGTCGGCGACGTAGGTGCCGTCGACCGGCGCCCGCGAGAGCAGCAGCAGCCCGATGGCCGCGACTCCCATGCCGACCATCGCCACCTCGCGCACGCCGACCCTGCCCACGATCTGCTGGGCGACGCCCGAGAACGCGATGATCCCGGCCGTCAGGGGCAGGAACGCCAGGCCGGTCTGGACCGGCGTGAAGCCGAGCGTCTGCTGGAGGTAGATCGAGGCGAAGTAGAAGACCGCGAACATGCCGCCGGCCACCGCGAGCATCGCCAGGTTGGCGCCCGTCAGCGAGCGGATGCGGAAGATGCCGAGGCGCACCAGCGGCGCCTTCGAGCGCATCTCGATGATCACGAAGGCGGTCAGCAGGGCGATCGTGGCGATGCCCATCCCGATCGTCTCCACCGAGAGCCAGCCGTAGTCCTGGGTCTTGACGATCGCGTAGACCAGCAGCGTGAGGCCGGCCGTGACGCTGATCGCGCCGGCGACGTCCACGCCGTGGGTGCCGGGCGCCTTCGACTCGGGCACGTACCGGAACGCCAGCGCGATCGCGGCGATGCCGATCGGCACGTTGACGAAGAAGATCCACTCCCACGACAGGTACTCGGTGAGGATGCCACCGGCCAGGAGGCCGACCGCGGCGCCGCCGACGGCGATCGCGGCCCAGACCGCGAGGGCCTTGGCGCGCTCGGCGCCCTCGCGGAAGGTGGTGGTCACGATCGACAGCGCGGCGGGCGAGACCATCGCGCCACCGAGACCCTGAAGGGCGCGGGCGACGATCAGCCACTCCGAGGAAGTGGCGAGCCCGTTCAGGAGCGAGGCGCCGGTGAAGACGACCACGCCGGCCACGAACAGCCGGCGGCGGCCGAGGAAGTCGGCGGCGCGTCCACCGAGCAGGAGGAAGCCGCCGAAGGCGAGCGTGTAGGCGTTGACGACCCACTGGAGGGAGCTGGCCGAGAAGCCGAGGTCCTCCTGGATCGACGGCAGGGCGACGTTCACGACCGTTCCGTCGAGAACCACCATGAACTGGGCGATGCAGACGACCACGAGCGCCAGCCAGCGGCGGTCGTGGACGGAGGCGGGCAGTGGTGCGGCGGTGCTCACGTGGCGGCTCCTCGACGGTAAGCGGACAGTGCGGTCCGTTTGCGACCGTAGCGAAAACGGAGTGATGAGTCCACTTACCGCCGCGACGCGCGCCCCACCGGGACGGCCGCGCGCCGGAGGTAGTCTCCGGGCGCCCGTGGTCCTCTCCCCGTACTCCGCCCTCGTCCGCCCGGTGCTGTTCCGCCTCGACCCGGAGCGCGTGCACGAGCTGGCCATCGCCTCGCTCGCGGTCGCGGGACCGCTCATGGCCCGGGTGGCCGGGCCGCCCGACGGCGGCGGGCGGCTCACCCAGGAGCTGATGGGCCTGAGGTTCCCGAACCCGGTCGGTCTGGCTGCCGGCTTCGACAAGCGCGCCCGCGCGGTTCCGGCCTGGCCCGCCCTCGGGTTCGGCTTCGCCGAGGTCGGCACGATCACCGCGCAGGGCCAGCCCGGCAACCCGAAGCCGCGCATCCACCGGCTCCCCGACGACCGCGCCCTGATCAACCGGCTCGGCTTCAACAACGCCGGCGCCGAGGCGACGGCCGCGACGCTGGCGCGCTGGCGCCGCCGGGGGCTGCTCGGGCGCGCACCCCTCGGCATCAACCTCGGCAAGTCGAAGGTGACCGAGCCGGAGGACGCCCCGGCCGACTACGCGCGCTCGCTGGAGTTGCTCTGGCCCTTCGCCGACTACGTCACGGTCAACGTCAGCTCGCCCAACACCCCGGGTCTGCGCGACCTGCAGGCGATCGGGCCGCTGGCGGGCATCCTCGACGCGATCGACGCGGTCGCCGCGCGGATGACGGCGGGCCGCGCCGGTGCGGCGCCCCCGGTGCTCGTGAAGCTCGCCCCCGATCTCGCGCCCGAGGACATCGACGCCGCCGTCGATCTGGCGCTCGAGCGGGGCGTCGCCGGTGTGATCGTCACCAACACCACCCTGTCGCGTGAGGGCCTCGTGTCGCCGGAGCAGCTGCGCTCCCGCGAGGGCGGGCTCTCGGGAGCGCCCCTGCGCGAGCGCTCCACCGGCGTCGTCGCCCGGGTCGCCCGCCGGGCCGCCGGGCGGCTGGTGGTCGTGGGGGTCGGCGGGATCTTCACGTCGGACGACGCCTGGGAGAAGCTGGCGGCCGGCGCGAGCCTGGTGCAGATCTACACCGGCTTCGTCTACGGCGGACCGGGGACGGCGCGCGCGATCTGCAACGGCCTGATGGAGCGGATGGACCGCGAGGGTGTCGCCCACGTGTCGGAGATCGTGGGCACCTCCGCCCGCTAGTCTGGCGGCGCCGCCAGCCGCATACCCGCCGAGGGGCGCCACTGCTCGAGCTCCACGACCTCGCCGTCGTCCTGATCACCCTCGCCGTGGCGAGCGTGCTCGCGGGCCGGCTCTCGTTCTCGGCCATCCCGGTGTTCATCGTGGCCGGGATCCTGCTCGGGCCCTCGCCCGGTTTCCCCACGCTGATCGAGCCCTCGGAGGGCACCGACCTCCTGGCCCGGCTGGGGATCGTGCTGCTGCTGTTCTTCCTCGGCCTCGAGTTCTCCCTCGACCGGCTCACCGCCGCCCGGCGGATGGTGCTCGTCGGCGGGCTCATCGACCTGGTCATCAACGCCGGGCTGGGCCTGGTGGTCGGCATCGCGCTGCTCGGCCCGACCCCCGAGGCCGTGCTGGTGGCCGGGCTGATCTACGTGTCGAGCAGCGGCATCGTGACCCGCGCGCTGTTCGACCTGCGGCGGCTGGCCGACGACGAGACCGACCTGGTCCTCGGGATCCTCGTGTTCGAGGATCTCGCCATCGCCCTCTTCCTCGGGATCGCGGCGGCCCTCGCGACCGGCGAGTCCGTGGGCGGGCTCGAGGTGGCCGCCACGGCCGGCCTCGCCCTGGTCTTCGTCGTCGCCTTCCTCCTGGTGGGTCGCTGGGCCCACCACGCCATCGACCGCATCGCACCGCGGCTCGACCGTGAGCAGCTCCTGCTGGGCTCGCTCGCCATCGCGATCGGCGGCGGGGCGCTCGGCGAGGCGGCCGGGCTGTCGGAGGCCGTCGGGGCCCTGCTGGCCGGCATCCTGCTGTCGGGGTCGGAGATCCGCGACCAGATCGAGCAGCAGCTCCTCGGCCTGCGCGACTTCGCCGCGGCCATCTTCTTCTTCGCGTTCGGCCTGGAGGTCGACCTCGGCCGCTTCGAGGACACCGCCGTCTGGCTGGCCGTCGCCGTGCCGATCGCCATCGGCGGGAAGCTCGTCGCCGGGTTCCTCGCGGGCCGAATGACGGGCTTCACACGTCGTCAGAGCGTTAACGTGGGATCATCCCTGGTGGCGCGGGGCGAGTTCACGATCATCCTCGCCGGTCTGGCGGCCACGGGCGCCGCGCTCGACCAGGAGTTCCGAGAGCTGGTGAGCCCGTTCGCGGGCCTGTTCGTCCTGGCCACCGCGGTCGCCGGGGTGGTATTGATGAGAGAGTCGCGGCGGATCGGACGGGTCGTCTTCCCGTCGCGCGCCGCCCGACGAGAAGCGAGGAGATAGGCCCGATGCTCGAGGTCCGCGAGACCCGTCTACCCGGCGTGGGCACGAAGTTCACCCTGCGCACGGCCCGTGGCGAGAAGGTCTCATCGGTCGTGCACCTCGACGGGATGCGCGAGATCTACCACTACCACGAGGAGGACGAGGAGCCCCACGTCCTCACGCTGAACGACGAGGAGGCGCGCCAGCTCGGCGCCATCATCGGCGGCGTCGTGTACCGGCCGCAGCTGGTCGAGGACCTCGAGGTCGCCCTCAAGGACCTGGTGATGGAGTGGATCGAGCTGCCGAAGAAGAGTCCCCTGGTCGGGCTGACCGTGGCCACCTGCCGCATCCGCTCGACCACCGGCGCGACGATCGTGGCCATCCTCAGGGAGTCGGGCTCCCTGGCCACGCCGCACCCCGACGAGGTGCTGCGCGCCGACGACACGATGGTGGTGATCGGACGCCCCGACAGCTTCGACGAGATCCGCCGCCTCGTGGCGGAGGGCCCGCCCGACTGACCGCGGCCGGGACGTTCCCCGCGGCGGTGGGCGGATGAGCCGCCGCCCCCGCGGCCCGGGGTCCCTGAGGGGTGTGCTGGCCGCCCTCGTCGCCTCCCTCGGGCTGGTGCTCGGCGTGCTCATCGCCGTGGCGCTGCTCGGGATGATCACCACCGCGCGCGACTACCGTGACGGCGCAGAGCGGGCGCTGACCCGCCAGACCGTCGCCAACCAGCTGCTCATCGACATGCTGAGCGCGCAGAGCGCCAACCGCGCCTACATCCTGCTGGCGCGCGGCGACGACCTGCGCGCCTACACCACCGCGCGCGACCGGTATCCCACCGAGATGGCGATCCTGATGGAGGCCCTCGGCGACCAGCCCGAGCTCGAGGCATCGGCCGACGCGGTCGATCGCACCGCCGGCCTGTGGTTCGCCGAGGCGGTCGAGCTGATCCGCCTGCGCCGCACCGGCCGTGCCGAGGAGGCGCGCCGGCGCATCAACGAGGGGCTCAGCGAGAACCGCTTCAACGCATTCCGCGCCGAGCACGCGCGCCTGCTCCAGGAGATCGAGAACGTGCGGATCTCCGGCCTGGCGGACAACGACCGCCGCCGGCAGCTCACCTTCTATTCGATCGTCGGCGCGGCCCTGCTGACGCTGCTGATGGTCGCGATCGCCAGCCGCCAGCTCTGGCGGCGCGTCGGCGGCCCGGTGTCGCTGCTGAGCGCCGGCGTCGGGCGCGTGACGCGCGGCCGCCTCTCCGACCCGATCCCGCCGAGCCGCGAGGCGGTGCGGGAGCTCGCGGAGCTGATGGAGGGCTTCAACCTGATGCAGAGCGAGGTGCGTCAGGAGCGCGACGCGGTGACCGCCGCCGCGCGCCGCGAGGCGGCGCAGAAGACCGAGCGCGCGCTGTGGGAGACGGTGCAGAACGGGCTGCTGCCCGAGCGCCTGCCCGCGGTGCGCGGCCTGCGCCTCGCCGCCCGCTACCGCCCCGCCGAGCGCGCCCTGCTGGTCGGGGGTGACTTCTACGACGCGGTGCGCCTGCCCGACGGGCGGCTGGCGGTGATGGTCGGCGACATGGCGGGCCACGGCGCGCCCGCCGCCGCCCAGGCCGCGGGGCTGCGGTTCGGCTGGCGGACGCTGGTGTCGGTCAACCCCAACCCGGCGGCCGTGCTGGCGGCGCTCAACCAGCAGATGGCGACCCCTGACCAGCGCTCCGAGGGCCTCTTCGCGTCGATCATCTACATGCTCATCGACCCGGCCGGCTCGGTCAGCTTCGCCCCCGCGGGCCACCCGCCGCCCTTCCTGCTCACGGCCGCCGGCTGTGAGCCGCTCGAGCCCCTTCTGAGCGGCCCGCTGCTCGGGGTCTTCGACGAGGCCGAGTGGCCGGTGACGCACGCCGCGCTGCCGCCCGGCGGGACGATCGTTCTCTACACCGACGGCCTGATCGAGGCGCGCCAGGGAGCCGACACGTTCGGCGTCGAGCGGGCGTGCGCGGTGCTGGCCCAGGAGCGCCGCTCGGCGCTCCAGCTGCGGGTGGAGCGGCTGATCGAGGCCGCCCGCCGCCACGAGGACCAGAGCCTGCGCGACGACGTCGTCATCGTGGCGGTGGAGCGCCCCGTGCCGATCCCCTGGGCGACTCCCGACACCTGGGTCGACACACCGCGGCCGCCGATGCTCCGGCCCGCCGGCGCGAAGTCGGCCCGCCCGGTCGGTTGACGCCGGTGGTGCCGCGGGAGGAGGGTGCGCCCCGTGACACCGATCCCGAGGGCCGTCGCGCTCGCAGCGGTTCTCGGCGCCTCCCTCGTCGCCCCCGCCGGCGCCCTGGGCACGACGATCCCGGTGACGACAACCGCCGACACGACCGGCGGGGACGGCCTCTGCTCCCTGCGTGAGGCCGTGGTCCGGTCCAACACCGACGTCTCGATCGACGGCGAGTGCACGCCCGGTCCCCGCGGCGCCGACGTGATCGTCCTCGGTCCCGGGACCTTCCGGCTCGCGCGCGCCGGCCGCGGGGAGGACAACGGGCAGACGGGCGATCTCGACCTGATCGGGCCCGTCGAGATCGTGGGGGCGGGCGCATCGGCCACGACCATCGACGCGGCCGGGATCGACCGGGTCATCGAGGCCCGGCCCGGCTCCCAGGTGGTGATCCGGGGGGTCCGGATCACCGGTGGCGCCGCCGACCCGGGTGCCACCGGTGA
>JAEMRL010000265.1 GCA_016463385.1 Thermoleophilia bacterium | reverse complement strand
CGGCACCACCTACGGGGAGGCCCTCGCGCAGCTGCTGGTGGCGGTCGCCGAGACGGGTGCTCCGCCCGCCGGGACCACCGTGCTCGACCCGCTCCCGGTGGAGGTCGTCTACGTCACCCCCGCCGGCCCGGGTGACGGCATCCGCCTGTCGCTGACGGCGCCCTGGGGATGGATCCCCGCGACCGGGGCGATCCGCGCCCCGAGCTACTCCCTGCCGGGCTCGCTGACGGCCGAGGAGGCGGCCCTCGCGGCCGCCGCCGCGCGCGACTCCGGCGCGGCCGTGCCGGAGGGCGCCACGGTCGACGTCCCGGTGCTCCCCGCGTGCGAGATCGCCCACGGGACGCCCGCCGACCGGGTTCCGTGCCCGTGAGGCGGCGCCCGCTCCTCGCCTGTGCGCTCGCCGTGGCCGCCGTGTCGGCGGGGGTCGCGAACGCCGCGACCACGACCTGCAACGTGGCGGCCTCCGGCGGCTTCGCCAACTGCCTCACGGTCACGGCTCCGACGTTCGAGCAGGCGAAGGCCCCCAACAGCTCGGCGACCCCCTACCGCTTCCAGCTGACCCGCTTCTCCGACGGCGCCCGGTGGGGCTGGTGGGAGTGGAACGACACCAATCACCACACCGTCCTGCTCTCGCTCTCGGGGGCGATCACCGGCCAGGTCGACAACCTCGACACGGGGACGCAGGGCTACACGGTGACGCTGTCGCCGTGAGCGGCGAGGTGGTCACGAGGATCGTGCAGCGGCGGGTCCGCTCGCTGTACCCGCATCTGCTCGGGGTGCCGCGCGGCACCGTCCTCGTTCCGGGGATCACCGACCCGGGGGGCCATCGCGCGCGGCTGCGCGAGCTCGGCTTTCCCGAGCGCCTCGAGGCCGGCCAGGTGCTGCTGCCCGCCGTCGTCGGGCCGCGCAGCCGCTTCAACGCCGACGGCGCCGAGCGCGTCCACCGCGACCGGCCCAAGGAGCTCGTCAGCAGGCTCGCCTGGGGCCGCTGGCTCGAGCGTCACGGTCCCGACCAGCGCGAGATGCGCGGCGTCCGCCCCTGGAACTACGAGCGCTTCCCCCGTACGCCCGTCAGGGGCCCCGAGGTCGAGTTGCGCGTCGTCGCGCTCGCCGGAGGCGGGCTCGCCGTCGTGGCCGGGGCGTCGGGTCATGGCGGCGACGGGCGATTGGTGCACGCCGTCAACCTGATGCTCGAGTTGTTCGGCGTCTGCGTGCTCCTCGGCGAGGCCGCCCTGTCGCCGGGGCCGCGTGCGGCGCACCGGCTCAACTGGGAGGTGCACCCGGCGGAGGGCCTGCCGGAGGTGCCCTCGCCGCTCGAGCCCGTCCTGGGTGATCTCCCCCTGAAGGACCGCCGCGTGGCCGAGTACCGCATCGCGCGGGTCGGGGAGCTGTCGCCGGACCTCGTCGCCGTCGGCCGCGGGGGCTTCCGCGGATACGCGATGTTCGGCTTCGCCGCCCGTGGCCGCTTCGTGGTGGAGAACCTCTACCGGGGCAACGAGATCCTCGTCACGGATCGTGACTGGGACGACCTCTCGCGTCGCGGCAAGGGCGAGCTCCTGCGCGACGACGACCGCGGACGGCGCATCGCGCACGCGCACGGATGGGAGTCGCGCCTGCGGGCCGCCGTCGCTTCCTAACCGCACCTGAACCGTCGGCGGCCGGCCCGGCCACCGGCCGGTGCCATGCTCCCGTCGGCCGTGTCGAGGAGGACGGATTGAGCATCGCGGTGATGTCGGGGGGGAGGGCGCGGGCCGGCGCGGCGATGCTCGCCGCCGCGGTCGCGCTGGCGTTCGCCGACTCGTCGATCGTGATGCTCGGCCTGCCGGAGATCTACGGGGAGCTCGACGCCTCCATCTCGGGCGTCTCGCTCGTTATCACCGCCTACAACCTGGTCGTCGCCGTCGTGGCGCTCGCGCTGGTGCCCGTGGTGGGGCGCGCGCGGCCCGCCATCCTGGTCGGCGCGGGGTTGGTGATCTTCGCGATCGCGTCGCTCGCGTGCGGCCTCGTCGACGATCTCGCGCTGCTGGTCGCGCTGCGGGCGGTGCAGGGCCTGGGCGGCGCGCTGCTGCTGGCCGCGTCCCTGCCGGTGATGGCGGCGCTCACCGGCTCGGTCGCGGCGGGCAGAGCCTGGTGGGGCCTGGCGGGCACGCTCGGCGCCGTGCTCGGGCCGGCCGCGGGCGGCATCCTCACCGAGCTGTTCGACTGGCGCGCGATCTTCCTCGCGCAGGCGCCGGTGGCCGCGCTGGCGCTCGTCGCGCTCGCGGCCCCGGCGGTGCGCGGGCTGCGCCCGGAGGGCGGCCGCCCGCCCCGGGTCAGGATCCTGGCCAACCTCGGGCTCGTGTTCGCCTTCGGGGCTCTCGTCGGCGCGCTCTTCCTCGCGGTGCTGATGATCGTGACGGCCTGGGATCTCGGGCCGCTGGCGGGGGCGGTGGTCGTCAGCGCCCTGCCCCTCGCGGCGGTGGCGGTGCGGCCGTTGTCCCAGCGCGCGGGGCCGGTCGCCGGGGGCGTCGCCGGCTCGCTCCTGTTGGCCGCCGGCCTGGTCGCCCTCGCCCTGCTCCCGGAGGTCGGCTCCGCCTGGGCGGCCGTGGCCCTCGCGGTCTGCGGGGCGGGCTTCGGCCTCCTCGTCCCGCCCCTGACGGCCGAGTCGGTCGCCGGCGAGCGCGGCCTGGCGTCGGCGGCCGCGGCCTCGGTGGGCGCCCGCCACGTCGGCCTGGTCGCCGTCCTCCTGATCGTGGCGCCCCTGCTCACCGCCGACCTCACCGACGGTGGCGACCGCGCGACGCTGAACGCCACCCAGGTGATCCTCGACGCGCCGATCGGCCTGCAGCAGAAGGTGCCGATCGCGCTGGACATCGCGGACGAGTTCTCGCGCGCGCCGAAGGGCGAGGTGCCCGACGTCGCCCGCGCCTTCGACGAGAACGGAGCCGAGGACGACGCGAACGTCGCCGCGGTCCGCGACCACCTGATCGAGACCATCGAGTCGGCGCTGACCCGCAGCTTCCGGGCCTCCTACCTGGTGGCCGCCGCCTTCGCGCTGCTGGCTCTCGTCCCGGTCGCCGTCGCCGGGTGGCGCCGCGGCGCCCGGCCCCGGCGCGGCCCTCCCGCGGCCCTCGCGCCCACCGCGTGGCTGGTGGGCCTCGTGATCGGCGCGGGTGCGCTCGTCGGCGGCGCCGCGGCCGCCGGGGGCGCCGATCTCGGGAGCGCGACGACCCGGGATCCCTGCGTCGTCATCCCCCGCGAGGGTGGCGGGGGCATCGACGCGACCCTCCAGGGCGTGGTGCTCGACGGCCTCGCCGGCGCCGCCTGCGATCTCGGCGTCTCGCGCGAGAACCTGGTCCTCTCATTCGGCTCGGACGTCGGCACCGAGCGGGTCCCCTGGGACCCGCCGACCGTCGAGCGGGCGGTCCGCTCGGGCCTCGTCCGCGCGATCGACGATGCCGAGGACCGGGGCTCGCTCAACTCGGTGGTCGCCGACGTCCTGCGCGGGCTGGCGCGGCGCGCGCCGGTGGATGAGCTGATCCGCGGCACCGCGGCCGCGGGCGACGCCGCGGGCGGGCTCGGTGAGCTCGACGCGGGCGACGTGCTCGACGTCATCCGCGACGCCCTGCCCTAGCGCGACCTGTGCCCCCGGCGCCGCCGGGGGCACAGGTCGGGACCACGGCGGTGCTAGGGGCGCGGTCCGTGCCCGCCCCGGCCCATCCCGCCGCGACGGGTGTCGTCGGCGATGTGCGCGGCCAGGTCGGCGATGCGGGCCGCCGGGACCCCCTCGGCCTTCAGCGCCGCCCTGATCGTCGTGATCAGGTCGGCCCGGGAGACGCCCTGCGCCTTGGCGATCGCCGTCAGGGTCGTGCCGGCCTCGAGCTTGGTGCGCAGCTGGGCCTCGGTGAGGTTCAGCTTCTTGGCGACCGGCGCGAGCACGTCGGCGTGCGGGCCGTGGCCGCCCGGTCCGCGGCCCATCATGCCGAGCGGCGGCAGGCCGGGGGCCGACTGCGCGCGCTGGAGCATCTCGTCCGCCTGCGCCTGCGTGATCTTGCCCGCGGCGACGGCCTCGGCGAGGTTCTCCTTCAGCACGTCCTGGTAGGCGCCGGTGACGTC
>JAEMRL010000264.1 GCA_016463385.1 Thermoleophilia bacterium | reverse complement strand
CTCGCCAGCTTCGGCGAGGGCGGCCCGGACGCGTCGGGGCTCGCCCGCGTGGTCTCGTCCGACGGCGAGGAGCACCGCCTCGACGTCGACGGCCTGCGCCCCTCCGAGGGCGGCCAGTTCTACGAGCTCTGGCTGCTCGACGGGCCCGAGAAGGCGGTCTCGCTCGGCTCGTTCCGCGTGCCCGAGACGGGCGCCGCCGAGCTCAGCGTCCCCCTGCCCTTCCCGCTCACGGACTTCCGCTACATCGACGTGTCGGTCGAGCCGGAGGACGGCGTGGCCACCCACTCGGGGCGCTCGGTGCTCCGGGCGCCGACCGCCGCCTGAGAGGGGCTCCGGCGCGGGGCCGGGCCGCTCGGCCCGGCCCCGCGCGAGGGCACCGCTAGGCCGGAGCGGGGGCCTCGGGGGCCGGGTCGCTCCGCAGGCGCCGGATCAGGTCGGCGACGTCCGCCGTCCTCTGCTCCAGGTCGCGCTGGTGCTCCTCGAGCCGCGCGAGCCACTGCTCGCGATCGACCGAGAAGCCCTCCGGGCCGCGCGGGCCGCAGTGCGGTCCGCCCCGGTGATGGGATCGATGTCTCATGTGATTCACCCCCCCTCGCGTTCCGTGCGCTCGATGAAGGATGAGATGAGGTCGCGCGCCTCGGCGAGGGCGTCCGTCCAGGCCGCCCGCAGGGCGTCGCCCGAGGGGGTCAGCCGGTAGACGCGCTTGGCCGGGCCGGGCAGGCCCTGATCCCACTCGGACGCGACGACGCCCTCCTCCTCCAGCGTCCGCAGCAACCGGTAGAGGTTGCCGAGGTCGACGCGTCGCTCCTCCCGAGCCAGCTCGGGCACGCGCTCGAGCAGCTCGTAGCCGTGCATGGGACGCTCCGACAGCAACTGCAGGAGCACCGGCTCGATGAAGCGCTCGACCCGGGCCCGCACCTCCCAGCGGCCGGGCTCCGTCTCCCAGCGGCAGCGCGCGCCCCGGCCCCCGGGCCGGGGATGCGGCCCGGGGCCGTGCGGGCGGTGGCGGGGAGGTCTCATGCCAGGACGTTAGCAGTCAAATACATATGTTGCCACTCGCAGCAGAAGCCCGGAAACGACGAACCCCGCCGGAGCGGGGTTCGGGACGAGCGTATGAGTCACGAATCTGCGGACGCCCATTCGCGGGCCGCCCATGCCCCCGGGGGCTATCCCGAGGAGCCCACCCCGGCATCCGCGCGCTCGGCGATACCGTCGAGGACCACATCCACGTGGACGCGCAGGCCCTCGCCGTCGAAGCCGTCGGCGCCCAGCACCATCGCCCTGACCAGGGGGCCGGAGAGGAGGTCGGCGGTGGCCTCGGGATCGATGCCCCCGCGGATCTGACCCTCCTCGATGCCCTGCGAGATGATCGCGGCCAGGCGCTCGCGCCGGGGACCGAAGATCGTCTCCTCGAGCTCCTTGGCCAGCTCCGCGTCCGAGACGCTCTCGAACAGCACCGACCGCAGGAAGCGCGAGTGCTCGCCGGCGACGTAGAGGTCGTGATCCTCGGCCAGCGCGCGCAGGAGGTCGCCCCGGGTGTCGCCGCTGTGCGCGGTCTCCACGACGCCGCGGAGGTCCGCGACGGCGGCGACCATCAGGTCGGCGCGGTTCGCCCACCGCAGGTAGAT
This sequence comes from Thermoleophilia bacterium, assembly GCA_016463385.1. GTDB lineage: Bacteria > Actinomycetota > Thermoleophilia > Miltoncostaeales > Miltoncostaeaceae > Miltoncostaea. Next base: position 2,474 of record JAEMRL010000264.1, on the reverse strand, counting down.
CGTGGGCTTGCCCACGCCGGAGCGGTCGGCGATCGCCGACATCGATGCGCCCTGGATGCCCAGTTCCGCAGCCACGAGGCGTGCCGCGTGGAGGATCCGCCGGTCGGCGCCCGGGTCCCGCGGGCGCCCGCGCTTGCGCTTGACGGGCGGCTCAGTCCCATTGGCGTGTTCGATCGGGATTACCCCTTTCCGTTCCTGTGACGAGAGCTTACTGCTTCGGCACCTTAGTGCGTAAGGGGAATGGGAAGAAGGACGATTTCGACCGTAGAGCGCGGTCTCGCGGGCTTGGATCACGCTTCAGCCCAATGGGACTCTCCGCCGTCCAGCCTTACGGTGTCAAGCCGGAATCCAGCTCCGGTGGCGGCGCCACCCCCACGTCCCCTGTGACGAGGAAGCGGACGCGCGCGCCGATCTCCGCCGCGTTGTTGGCCACGCGCTCCACGTGGCGGGCGACCAGGACAGCCGCCGCCGACCACGCGCGCATGTGGGTGCCGACCGGCGTCCGGGTCACCGCCTGGAGCACCTGGTCGAGCATCGGGGCGACGGCGTTGGCGTCACGCACCGCGCGCTCGCCCGACTCGATGTCCCCGCGGGCGACGGCCTGCACCGCGTCGGCGAGGGCGTCGACGGCGCGCTCGCCCATCCGGGTGATCAGGCGGCGCACGGCGTCGAGCTCGGGGTCGGGAGGGGGCACCGACCCCGCGAGCCGCGCGATCTGCACGGCGAGGTTGCCCACCCGCTCCAGCGCCACCGCGACGATCAGGCCGACGTGGAGCAGGCGCAGGTCGGCCGCGAACGAGGCCCAGTTGCGGTGCAGCGACAGGATCCGCTCCTCCAGCGCGGTGCTCCGCAGATCGACCTCGCGGTCGGTCGCGGCCACCAGGTCGGCGACGGACGCGTCCGAGTCGTCCCAGCCCGAGACCGCCCGCTCCACCTGCGCCAGCACCAGTCCGGCGAGTTCGGCGAGATCCTCCCGGAGGGCGCCGAAGTCGGCGGCGGGATCGGTGCGCGGCGGGCTCACGGCCTCAGGCTACGCCCTTGCCGGCACCGTCCGCTGACACCATCGTGCGATCCCGGCCCGCGCCCTTCGCGCGATAGAGCGCTCGGTCGGCGAGGCGGAAGAGCTCCGACGCGTCGGCGGCGCGGGCGGCCCCGAGCTCGGCGATGCCGGCCGACACCGTCAGCCGCAGGACCGCCCCGAAGGCGGCATCCCCCACCGCCACGCGGAACCGCTCGACCGCCGCGCGGGCGCCGGGCGCCGCGGTCTGGGGCATCAGCCAGGCGAACTCCTCGCCGCCGATCCGGGCGATGACGTCGATGGCGCGCGCGTGGGCCTGCAGCCGGGCCGCGACGCCACGGAGCGTCTGGTCACCGACCTGGTGGCCATGGGCGTCGTTCACCCGCTTGAAGTGGTCGATGTCGATCACGGCGAGGCTGAGCGGATGCCCGTAGCGGGTCGCCCGGGCGACCTCCTCGCAGAGGGAGTCGTGGAACGCGCCGTGGTGGGCGAGGCCGGTGAGCGGATCCGTGCTGGCCTGGCGCACCAGCGACTCGCGCGCCTCCGCGTTGGCGATCGCGATACCCACGAAGTCGGCGAAGCGCTCCAGGCGCTGCTCGGCGTCGTCGGCGAGGCGCCCCGGCCGGCGGCTGACCACCCCGAGGGCTCCCCAGAGGCGCCCCTCGACCCGGATCGGGGCCGCCGCCGAGATGCGCCACGGATGGGGCAGGCGCTCCCCCGCGCCGGTCATCTGCGCGTAGTCGACGCGGCTCGGCATTCCCGTCGCGTAGACCCGCGCCGTCGTCCCCTCCCCGCGCAGGGGCAGCGCATCGGAGGTGTCGGCGTCGAGCGCCTGATCGGCGGCCCAACGGCCCACCAGGCGGGCCGTGTCGGCGTCCTCGAAGCGGGCGACCCCGGCACCGTCGGCTCCCACCACCCAGGCGACCTCCTGCGCCACGCGGGCGAAGACCCGGGGCGTGTCATCGCCCCGGGTCACCGCGTCGGCGACCCGGTGGAGCGCGGCGCGCTCGGCCTCATCGCGCTTGCTGCCGCCGATGTCGGTCAGCGTGACCACCATTCCGGAGGCCTCCTCACCGATCGGCGCCGTGGTGACCGACACCCAGCGCGTCCCCGAATCCGCCGCCCGCACGCGCGCCTCGATGGCGGGACCCACGCCGCAGGGCAGGCGGGCGTGATCGGCGGGATCGATCAGCGACCACCACTCGACCCCCCGCTCCGGCAGCTCGGCGCCGCGGCAGATGGCGTTCCAACGGGCGTTGCCCTCCACCACGACGCCCGCGCCGTCGGCGATCGCGATCGCCGCGGGCACGCCGTCCATCACCGACCGCAGCACAGCGGCGGCAGGGACGGTGCTCACTCGCCGCCGCCGTGGGACCAGACCGGCTGCCGCTTCGTGAGGAAGGCGTCGATGCCCTCCTGGGCGTCGGCCGTGGTCGCCGCCGCCTTCGCGATCGGT
>JAEMRL010000012.1:1324-16279 GCA_016463385.1 Thermoleophilia bacterium | reverse complement strand
CTCCAGATCGCGCCCCCACCGCCCCCGAGGCCGCCGAGCCCGTCAGTGTTGTCGCCCAGGCCGGCCTCGTTGTCGGCGAACTCGACGCGGATCACGGTCAGCCGGCCCTGATTGCGTACCCCGGCGCCGTTCGCGCCGCTGTCGTCCGGAAGGCGCGCCCCTCGCACCGTGAGCCCCTCCAGGGTCAGGTCGGCCGTGGAGAACACGTCGAAGGCTCGGTCCTCGAACCCGACCTGGATCACCGTCGCGCCGGCGCCCGCGCCGAGCACACGCACCACCGAGCCGGTCACGTCGATGTCGCCCGCGAAGCCCTGCTGGTCGGTGAACCCGCTCGCCGTCAGGGTGAAGGTGCCGGCCGGGAGCGCGACGACATCGGCGCCCGAGCCGGCCGGGCAGCCCTGGACGGCGGTGTCGAGGGTCGCGGAGACCACGGCCTCGCGCAGCGAGCAGAGCCCATCGTTGGTCGTGCCCGTGATCGGGCCGTCGAGGGTGGTGGTGACCGGGATCGTCGCGCCGTGGGCGGTCATCGCCGTCACGGCGAGGGCCATGCCTGTCACGAGGATCCTGCAGAAAGCTCGCATGACGGCGACCCTATGACGGGCGCCGCGGCGGGCGCCACCCCCCATCAGGAGAGTGTCAGGATCCTCGGGCCGTCGGCGGTCACGGCGACGGTGTGCTCCCAGTGGGCCGAGAGCGTGCCGTCCCGGGTGGCGATCGTCCAGCCGTCGTCGGCCAGGATCACCTCGTGACGGCCGGCGTTGACCATCGGCTCGATGGCGATCACGAGCCCCTCGGTCAGCTCGACGCCCGTTCCGGGCCGCCCGAAGTTCGGCACCTGCGGCTCCTCGTGCATCGAACGGCCGACGCCGTGGCCGACGAGGCTCTCGACGACCGAGAACCCGGCGGCCTCGACCTCGGTCTGGACCGCGTGGCCGATGTCCCCGACGTGGTTGCCGACCAGGCAGGCGGCGATGCCGCGCTCGAGCGAGACGCGGGTGACGTCGATCAGGCGCGAGGCGATCGGCGAGACGGTCCCGATGCCGTGGGTGCGTGCGGCGTCCGACACCCACCCGTCGAGGATCACGCCGACGTCCAGAGCCAGCACGTCCCCGTCGCGCAGCGCGTAGCCGTCGGGGATGCCGTGCACCACGGCGTCGTTGACCGACGCGCAGATCGAGGCCGGGTAGGGCGTCGGCCCCGGATACCCCTTGAAGGCCGGGATGCCGCCGCGCGCACGGATCAGCTCCTCGGCGACGGCGTCGAGGTGCGCCGTCGTGACGCCCACGCCCACCTCGGCCGCCAGCGCGTCGTGGCACTCGGCGAGCACGGCGCCCGAGGCCGCCATGGCGTCGAGCTCGGCGGGGGTCTTCGGGATCGGGCCCCGGCTGCGGCGGGAGGAGGCCGTGGCCGGCCTAGCCGGTCGGCGCCGTCGGGAGGTGCGCGACGATCTGGCCATAGACCTCGTCCGGGGTGCGCTCGCCGTCGACCTCGCGCAGCAGGCCGCGCGCGCGGTAGTAGTCGATCAGCGGAGCCGTCTGCTCCTCGTACACCGACAGGCGGTTGACCACCGTCTCCGGCCGGTCGTCCTCACGCTGGTACAGGTCGCACTTCCCGCCGGCCGACGGGCACTCGCCGCCGTCGTACGGGTTGAAGACCTCGTGGAAGGAGCGGCCGCAGCGGCGGCAGATCCAGCGGCCGGCGAGGCGCCGCACCAGCTCGTCGCGCGAGACGGCGATCGAGATGACGGCGTCGAGCGGCAGGCCGACGTCGGTCAGCATCGCGTCGAGGGCGTCGGCCTGCGGGGCCGAGCGCGGGAAGCCGTCGAGGAGGAAGCTCGGGTTGGCACCGTCGGCCAGCTTCTCGCGGATCATCCCGACCACCACAGCGTCGGGCACCAGCTCGCCGGCGTCCATGAAGCGCTTGGCCTCGCGGCCCAGGTCGCTGCCCGAGGCGACCGCGGCGCGCAGCAGATCGCCGGTGGAGAGGTGAAGGAGGTGGTGTTCGCCACCGAGGCGCTCGGCCTGGGTGCCCTTCCCGGCTCCGGGCGGGCCGAGGAGGATGAGGCGGGCTATTTCAGGAACCCCTCGTACGAGCGCATCATCAGCTGTGCCTCCATCTGGCGCATGGTGTCGAGTGCCACGCCGACCACGATGAGGATCGACGTCCCGCCGAGCACCCCGAAGAACACGTTGGAGTCCGGCAGGTACCGGAAGACGATGTTCGGGAGCTCGGCGATGACCGCCAGGTAGATCGCCCCGGGGAGCGTCAGGCGGGTGAGGACGCGGTCGAGGTAGACCGCGGTCGGGCGGCCCGGGCGCACGCCCGGGATGAAGCCGCCGTACTTCTTCAGGTTGTCGGCCTGCTCCACCGGGTTGAACTGCACCGCGGTGTAGAAGTACGTGAAGAGGACGATGAGGATCGCCTCGAAGATGATGTAGTACCAGGACCCCGGGGCCAGGAAGTCGGAGACGTCCTGGAAGAAGGAGTTCTGGCCCCCGAGCTCGGCCAGCGTCGGCGGCAGGATGACCACCGACGAGGCGAAGATCACCGGGATCACGCCCGCCATGTTCACGCGCAACGGCATGTAGGTGGTGCCGCCCGAGGTCTGGCGGCGCCCGACGACGCGCTTGGCGTACTGGATCGGGATGCGGCGCTGGCCCTCGTTGATGAAGACCACGCCCACCACCACCGCGAGCGCGATGGTGAGGATCAGGACCTGCGAGACCGGCGGCAGCGTCAGCCAGCCGTCCACCGCGGACGGGACCGAGGAGACGATGCTCGCGAAGATCAGCAGCGAGATGCCGTTGCCCACGCCGCGCTGTGTGATGAGCTCGCCGAGCCACATCAGCAGCACGGTGCCCGCCGTCACCGACAGCACGATCAGGTAGAAGCGGCCGGGTGTGAACCCGGGCAAGGCGTCCTGGGAGCGGAAGTACAGGACGTAGGCCATCGACTGCAGCAGCGCGAGCACGACGGTGAAGTAGCGCGTGTACTGCGTGATCTTCTGCTGGCCGCTCTCGCCCTCCTTCTGGAGCTTCTCCAGGGAGGGGATCACCACCGTCATCAGCTGCAGGATGATGCTCGCGGTGATGTACGGCATGATGCCGAGCGCGAAGACCGCGAAGCGCGTCAGCGCACCGCCGGCGAACAGGTTGAGGAAGTCGAGCAGCCGGCTGCCGCGCTGGTCGAGGGCCGCCTGGAGCGCGTCCAGGTCGATCCCCGGCGTCGGCACGAACGAGCCGAACCGGTAGACCATCAGGATGAAGGCCGTGAAGAGGAGCTTCTTGCGAAGCTCCGGCGAGCGGAGCGACGTGAGGATCGTCTTGAGCATCCGCCCTCCCTCTCTACTCGGTCGCGGCCTCGCCGATGATCTCGACGGTTCCGCCCGCGGCCTCGATCTTCGTCACGGCGGCGGCGGATGCGGCGTGCACCCGGACCGTCAGCGCGCGGTCGATCTCACCCTGGGCGAGCAGCTTGACGGGCCAGTCGCGGTTCGCGTTGTTCTTCACGAGGCCCTTCGAGACGAGCGCCTCGAGGTCCACCGTGGAGCCCGCGTCGAAGATGTCGAGACGGCCCACGTTGACCGGCACCGAGTGGGTGCGGAACGGGCCCATCGGCATCGACATCTTGCGGTTGGAGCCGCGCAGCTTGCCCTGCTGCATCTGGATCGGGGTCTGGCCGCCCTGGTAGCCCTGGCGGACGCCGCCGCCGGCACGCGAGCCGAGGCCCTTCTGGCCGCGACCGGACGTCTTGCCGGTGCCCGAGCCGATGCCGCGGCCGACCCGCTTGCGCGGGCGCTTGGCGCCGGGGCGCGGGGCGAGCTTGTCGAGGCGGATGTCCTCGGCGGGGGTCTCGGGGATCTCGGCGCTAGCCATTCGAGGCCTCCTTCACATCGACGAGCCGGGCGACCATGCGGAGCATGCCCTGCAGCTGGGGGGAGTCCTCGTGCTCGACGCTCTGGCCGATCTTGCGCAGGCCGAGCGCGCGGAGCGTGCCGCGGTGGCGCTCCTGCGTGCCGATCTTCGAGCGGACCTGGGTGATGACGAGGCGGCTCACTCGGCCACCGCGCTCGCGCCCACGGCCTCGGTCGCGGGGGCGCCCGAGCCGGCCGAGGCCGTGCCGAAGAGCACCTCGGAGACCGACTTCTCGCGCAGGGCGGCGACCTCCTCGGGGCGACGGAGGGACTTGAGCCCCGCCACGGTCGCCGCGACCAGGTTGACCGGATTGCTGGTGCCCAGCGACTTGGTGAGGATGTCGCGGATGCCGGCGAGCTCGAGCACGGCGCGCACGCCGCCGCCCGCGATGACGCCGGTACCCTCGGAGGCCGGCTTCATGAAGACCTTGCCGGCGCCCGAGCGACCCAGGATCTGATGCGTGATCGTGGTCCGGTACTTGGGCACGCGGAACAGGTTCTTCTTGGCGTCCTCGACGGCCTTCTGGATGGCCACGGGGACCTCCTTGGCCTTCCCGTGACCGACGCCGACCGTGTCGACCTCGTTCCCGACCACGACGAGCGCGGAGAACGAGAAGCGCCGGCCGCCCTTGACGACCTTCGCGACGCGGTTGACCTGGACGACCCGCTCGTTGAGCTCGAGCCCGTCCGGATTGATCTTTGCCCCTCGGCGTACCTCAGCCACGTGTGCTCACCCTCTGCCTGGAAACTAGAACTCGAGCCCGCCCTCGCGGGCCCCGTCGGCGAGCGACTTGACGCGCCCGTGGTACTTGTAGCCGCCGCGGTCGAAGACGACCCGCTCGATGCCGGCGTCCTTGGCGCGCTGGGCGAGCAGCTTGCCCACCTCGGCGGCCGCGGGGCCCTTGGCGAGACCGCGCAGCGAGGCCTCGTGCGACCCGGCCGCCGCCAGCGTGTGGCCGCGGTCGTCGTCGATGATCTGGGCGTAGATGCGCTTGTTCGACCGCGACACCGCGAGGCGGGGACGCTCGGCCGAGCCGACGACGCTGCCGCGGATCCTGCGGTGGCGCCGGAGGCGCGCTTCGAGTGTGGTGATGCTCATGCTCTCTTACCGACCTTGCGCCGAACGGCTTCGCCCGCGTAGCGGATGCCCTTGCCCTTGTAGGGCTCCGGGGGACGCACCTGGCGGATCTTGGCGGCGATCTGGCCGACCGCCTGCTTGTCGATCCCACGCACGATGACCTGGGTGGGCACCGGGACGTCGAATGCGATCCCCTCGGGGGGCTCGATGGTAACAGGGTGCGAGTAGCCGACGGCCATCTCGAGGGTCGTGCCCTTGAGCTGCGCGCGGTAGCCGACGCCGACGATCTCGAGCTGGCGCTCGAAGCCGTTGCTGACGCCCTCGACCATGTTCGCCACGAGCGTGCGCGAGAGGCCGTGGAGCGCGCGGTGCGGCCCGCGGTCGGTCGGACGGGTGACCAGCAGGGTCCCGTCGTCCTCGCGGTTGATGCGGATGGGCTCGACGACGGTGTGGCGCAGCTCCCCGCGGGGGCCGTTCACCACGACCTTCTGGCCGTCGATCTCCACCGTGACCCCGTCGGGGACGGGGATGGGTGCGCGTCCGATTCTGCTCATGAGATCCGGTCTCCTCTCACCACACCGAGCAGATGACCTCGCCGCCGATACCCCGGCGACGGGCCTCGTGCCCGGTGATGACGCCCTGCGACGTCGAGATGACCGAGATCCCCATGCCACCGAGGACCCGCGGAATGGACGTGCGGTCGACGTAGACGCGCCGGCCGGGCTTCGAGATGCGCTGGATGCCGCTGATCACGCGACGGCGATCGCGGGAGTACTTGAGCTTGACCACCAGGTCGGTCCCGACGCGCCCCTCGCGGAGCTCGTAGTCGGTGATGTAGCCCTGCTCCTTCAGCACCTGGGCGACGTTCGCCTTCATGGTGCTGCCGGGCATCTCCACGGCGTCGTGGAGGGCGGTGTTGGCGTTGCGGATGCGCGTGAGCATGTCCGCGATGGGGTCGGTCATCATCGGCGGACCCCTACCAGCTGCTCTTGGTCATGCCCGGGATGACCCCGGCATGGGCCGACTGACGGAGGCAGATCCGGCACAGGCCGAACTTGCGGAAGACGGCGCGCGAACGTCCGCAGCTGTGGCAGCGCGTGTACTGCTGGGTCGGGTACTTCGGCGTACGGGACGCCTTCACCCGAAGGCTGGTCTTTGCCACGATTCTCCTCTAACGCCGGCCGCGGCCGAACTTCTTCTGCTTGCGCCGACGGCGGGCTGCCCGCTCCTCGGCCGTGTAGCCCTCCGCGCGGAACGGCATGCCGAGATGACGGAGCAGCGCCCGTCCCTCCTCGTCGGTGCCGGCGGAGGTGGTGATGGTCACGTTGAGGCCGCGCACGGCGTCGACGTTGTCGTAGTCGATCTCGGGGAAGATGGTCTGCTCGCGCAGCCCGAGGTTGTAGTTGCCGCGGCCGTCGAAGCCGTCCGGGTTGATGCCCCGGAAGTCGCGGATGCGCGGCAGGGCGACCGAGTTGAGGCGGTCGAGGAACTCCCACATGCGGTTGCCGCGCAGCGTGACCTTGCAGCCGATGGCCATGCCCTCGCGCAGCTTGAACTGGGCGATCGACTTGCGTGCCCGCGTGATGCAGGGACGCTGGCCGGCGATGATGCCCATCTGCTCGACGGCCTCGTCGAGGGCCTTGCTGTTGGTCTTGGCCTCGCCCACGCCCATGCTCAGGGTGATCTTCTCGAGCTTGGGGTGCTGCATCGGCGACCGGTAGCCGAACTCCTCCTGGAGCTTCGGCCGGATGTCGGTCTCATAGGTCGTCTTGAGGCGCGCGGTCGGCCCGGCCTGGTTGCCGGCCGGTGCGGCCACGGTGGTGTCTGCGGTCTCGTCGGCCATCAGTCGAGCTTCTCCCCCGAGCGTGCCGAGACGCGTACGCGCACGCCGTCGATCTCCTGGATGCGGACCCGGGTCGGACGCTTGTCCTTGGGGTCGATCAGGGACACGTTGGACATGTGGATGGGCGCCGGCCGCTCGATCACGCCGCCCGGCTCGTTCGGCGGGCGCGGCTTGGTGTGGCGCTTCATGAGGTTGACGCCCTCGACCAGCACGCGCTGCTCGTCGGGGCGGACCTCCAGGACGACGCCCGACTTGCCCTTGTCCTTGCCGGACAGGAGCACGACGCGGTCGCCCTTGCGGATACGGGCCGGCACTAGAGCACCTCCGGCGCGAGGCTGATGATCTTCATGAAGTTCTTCTCGCGCAGCTCGCGGGCCACGGGACCGAAGATGCGGGTGCCGCGCGGGTTCTGGGCATTGTCGATGATGACGGCCGCGTTCTCGTCGAAGGCGATGAAGGTGCCGTCGCCCCGGCCGTGCTCCTTCTTGGTGCGCACGATCACCGCGCGCACGACGTCGCCCTTCTTGATGGCGCCGTTGGGGACCGCCTGCTTGACCGTGCCGACGATGATGTCGCCCACGGACGCGGACCGGCGGCGCGAGCCGCCCATGATCCGGATGCAGAGGATCTCACGGGCGCCGGTGTTGTCGGCGACGCGCAGACGTGTTTCGACCTGGATCACTAACGGGCCTTCTGGACGATCTCGACGAGGCGCCAGCGCTTCTGCCGAGAGAGGGGACGGCACTCGACGACGCGCACGAGGTCGCCGTCGGAGGCCTCGTTGCGCTCATCGTGCGCGTGCAGCTTGGACGACGTGCGGACCGTCTTCCCGTACACCGGGTGGGGACGGGACGTCTCGAGGCGCACGGTGATGGTCTTGTCGCGGGAGGAGGACACCACGAGCCCCTGACGGGACTTGCGCGGCGCCACCGACTCCTGCGGCGTGCGGGGGGCGGGGCTCACGAGGCACGCTCCCGCTCGTGGGCGACGGTGAGGATGCGGGCGATCTCGCGACGGCGCGTGTTGAGCTCGGAGGTCCGCTCGAGGGAGCCGGACGCGTGCTGGAAGCGCAGGTTGAAGTGCGCCTCGCGGGCGGTCTCGAGGGTCCGGGCCAGCTCGTCGTCGGACAGGTCTCTGATCTCTTTCGCCTTCACTCTCTAACCATCCTCACGGGTGACGAATTTGCAGCGGATCGGCAGCTTGTTGGCCGCGAGGCGCATGGCGTCGCGGGCGAGCGGCTCGGGCACGCCGGCCAGCTCGAACATGATGCGACCCGGCTTCACCACGGCGACCCAGCCCTCGGGCGAGCCCTTGCCGGAACCCATGCGGGTCTCGGCGGCCTTCTTGGTGAAGGGGAGCTGCGGGAAGATGTTGATCCAGACCTTGCCACCACGCTTGATGCGGCGGGTCATGGCGATACGGGCCGCCTCGATCTGCCGGTTGGTGATGGCGGCCGGCTCGAGCGCCTTGAGGCCGAACTCACCGAAGTGGAGAACGTGGTTGCCCTTCGACAGGCCCTGGCGGCGACCGCGATGATGCTTGCGGTGCTTGACCCTCTTCGGCATCAGCATTAGGAGGCGCCCCCGGCGGTCGCGGCGTCGGCGGAGCCACGGTCCTGGCGGGGACGGCGGTCGCCGTCTCCACCCGGGCGCCGGTCGCGGCGCGGACGGCGCGGCGGCGGGGCCGCGTCCATGTCGGTGCGGCCGCGGCTGTCGGTGACGCCCTCGGGCAGGACCTCGCCCTTGTTGATCCAGACCTTCACGCCGATGCGGCCGAAGGTGGTCTTGGCCTCGTGGAAGCCGTAGTCGATGTCGGCGCGCAGCGTGTGCAGCGGGACGCGGCCGTCCGAGTAGTGCTCGGAGCGGGACATCTCGGTGCCGCCCAGCCGGCCGCCGCACTGGACCTTGACGCCCTGGGCGCCGGAGCGCATGGCGGAGGTGAGGGCGCGCTTCATCGCGCGGCGGAAGCTGACCCGGTTCTCGAGCTGCTCGGCGATCGACTGGGCGACCAGCTTCGCGTCGAGCTCGGGGCGCTTGATCTCGTTGATGTTCACCTGGATCTGCTTGCCCGTGAGCCGGTTGAGCTCGCGGCGCAGCGCGTCGACCTCCGACCCGCTCTTGCCGATCACGATCCCGGGACGGGCCGTGAAGATGTCGACGGTGAGCTTGGTCTGGTCCTTCTTCAGGTGGATCGAGGAGAGACCCGCGTGGCTCAGCTTGCGCGTGATGTGGTTCCGGACGACGCGGTCCTCATCGAGGTACTTCGCGAAGTCGCGCTCGGTGAACCAGTTGCTGCGCCAGCCGTTCAGGACGCCGAGGCGGAAGCCCGTGGGATTGATCTTCTGGCCCATTGTCTAGCGTCCCGTCTCGGCGAGGCCGATGGTGATGTGGCACGTGCGCTTCATGATCGAGGTGGCGCGGCCCTGGGCGCGCGGCCGGAACCGCTTGATCGTCGGGCCCTCGTCCACGGTGACCTTCACGAGCCGGAGCTCCCGGGGGTCGAGGCCGTGGTTGTGGTCCGCGTTGGCCACGGCCGACTGCAGCACCTTGCCCAGCGGCACGGCGGCCGCGCGGGTGCTGAAGGCGAGGATGGCCTGGGCGTCGGCGACCGACTTGCCGCGGACGAGGTCCGCGACCAGGCGGCCCTTGCGGGCGGAGGTGCGCACGTACTTCGCGCTGGCCTCGACCACCTTGGGGGTCTCGGGGGCGTCGGTGCTCATCGGCGCATCGTCGAGGTCCGGTCGGAGCCGCCGTGGCCCCGATAGGTGCGCGTCGGCGCGAACTCGCCGAGCTTGTGGCCCACCATGCTCTCGCTGATGAAGACGGGCACGTGCTTACGGCCGTCGTGGATCGCGATGGTGTGACCGACCATCTCCGGGAAGATGGTCGACGAACGCGACCATGTCCGGACGATGCGCTTCTCGTTGGCGACGTTCATGTCCTCGATCCGCTTCATCAAGCGGTCGTCGACGAACGGCCCCTTCTTCAGACTGCGACCCATCTGCCCTTACCGGCCTTCCGTGTGCTTGCCGCGCTTGCGGCCGCGAACGATGTACTTGCTGCTCGGCTTGCCCTTGATCCGCGTGCGGTAGCCGTTGGTCGGCTTGCCCCACGGGGTGACGGGGTGACGGCCCGAGTTGCTCTTGCCCTCACCACCGCCGTGCGGGTGGTCCACCGGGTTCATGGCCGAACCGCGCACCTTGGGGCGCTTGCCCTTCCAGCGGCTGCGGCCGGCCTTGCCGATGGTGATGTTCTCGTGCGTGACGTTGCCGATCTGGCCGATCGTCGCGCGGCAGTCGAGGTGCACCAGGCGCATCTCGGTGGAGGGCAGCCGCACGGTGCCGTACTCGCCCTCCTTCGCCATCAGCTGGGCGCCGGTGCCGGCGGACCGGCACAGCTGGCCGCCGCGGCCGATCTGCAGCTCGATGTTGTGGACGATCGTGCCCGTCGGGATGTCGCGCAGCGCGAGCGAGTTGCCCGGCTTGATGTCGGCCTTGGGGCCGCTCATCACCGTGTCGCCGACACGCAGGCGCAGCGGCGCCAGGATGTAGCGCTTCTCGCCGTCGGCGTAGTGGAGCAGCGCGATGCGGGCCGACCGGTTGGGGTCGTACTCGACCGCCGCGACGCGCGCGGGGATGTCGTCCTTGCGGCGCTTGAAGTCGATGATGCGGTAGCGGCGCTTGTGGCCCCCGCCGATGTGGCGGCTGGTGACGCGGCCGTTGTTGTTGCGCCCACCCGTCTTGCTGATCTTGTCGAGCAGCGACTTCTCGGGCTCGGTCTTGGTGACCTCCTCGAAGTCCGAACCGGTCATGAAGCGCCGGCTCGGCGAGGTGGGCTTGTACTTTCTTATGCCCATTTCAGGCCCCCTCGAAGAGCTCGATCTTGTCGCCGGGCTTCAGCTCGACGATGGCCTTCTTCCACCCGGGGCGGCGGCCGCGCGTGGCGCCGCGCCGCTTGGGCTTGCTCTGCACGGTCACCGTGCGCACATCGGTCACCGTGACGTCGAAGAGGTCCTCGATCGCCTGACGGATCTCCGTCTTGTGCGCGCCGTCGAGCACGCGGAAGGTGTACTGGTTGTGCGCCTGGACGAGCTGGAAGCTCTTCTCGGAGATGACCGGCGACACGATGGCCCGCCGGATGTCGTCGCGGAGCTGGGTCACGCCTTCTCCTCCGCGTCCGGGGTGGTCTCGGCCTCGGGGGCGTCGTCGGACTCGGCGACGGCCTCCTCGACCTCGGGGCTCTCCTCGAGCTCCGCGATCTCGGCGGGCGCCTCGGCGACGGCCTCCTCGACGGCGGCCTCCTCGAGCGCCTCGGCCTCGGCGACCTCGGCCTCGGCGACCTCCGCCTCGGGCGCCTCAGCCGCCGGGGCGGCCTTCTTGGCCCGGGAGCGCTTGGGCTTGGCCGGCGCCTCCTCCGCGTCGGCGACCGCGTTGGCGGGGGCCGGCGGGGCGGACTTCTTGACGGCGGGCTTGGCCTTGGGCTTCGGGGAGACGGTCTCGACCGTCAGCTCGTCGCGCGTGATGCGCTCCCACACGGCCTTCTCGAACAGGATCGAGCGGGTGGCGACGACATCCACCGTCTCCAGCTCGATGCCGGCGAGGACGTAGACGCCGTCGATGTTGCGCAGCGAGCGCGCGACGACCGAGTGGACGTCCTCGACCACGACCAGCAGCGGGCGGGCGGCGATGCCGTCCGGCGCCTGCCGGAGGTACTCGAGGCCCCGCTTGGTGGAGGGCGCATCCCAGTCGGTCGCGTCCATCACCGCGGCCGAGCCGCGCTCGACGTGGGCGCGCAGGGCGGCCCGGAACGCCTGCTGGCGGACCTTGCGGTTGACCTTGCCGCCGTAGCTGCGCGGGGTCGGTCCGAAGACGATGCCGCCGCCGGTCCAGATGGGCGACCGCGAGGAACCCGCTCGGGCGCGCCCGGTCCCCTTCTGGCGCCACGGCTTCGATCCACCACCGCGCACCTGGCCGCGCGTGCGCGTGGAGTGCGTCCCGGCGCGACGAGCGGCGAGCTCGGCGACGACGGTCTCGTGGATGAGGTGCTGCTTGATGGGCTGCTCGGCGATCGCCGGGGACAGCGCGGCGCTGCCGGCCGCGAGGCCGTCCGCGTCGAGCACGGGAAGGGATGCCATTACTCGGGCCTCACGATGACGATGCCGTTCACTCCCCCGGGCACGGCGCCCCGGACGAGCAGGAGGTTGCGGTCGGGGTCGCGGTCCACGATCTGCAGGCCGCGCTGGGTGACGGTGCGCGCCCCCATGTGACCGCTCATCCGCATGCCCTTGAAGACGCGGGCCGGGTAGGCGGCGGCGCCGATGGAGCCCGGGGCGCGGACGTTGTGCGAGCCGTGGCTCACGGGACCCCGGCGGAAGTTGTGGCGCTTGATCGTGCCGGCGTAGCCCTTGCCCTTGGAGGTGCCGGTGACCCGGACCATCTGGCCCGGCTCGAACGGCTCGACCGTGACGACATCGCCGATGGAGACGCCGTCGAGGCCGAGCTCCTCGGCCGAGAACTCGACCAGGTGGCGGATCGGCGGCGCGGAGGCCTTCTTCAGGTGACCGAGCTCGGGCTTGCTGAGGCCCTTGGGCTTGATCGCGCCGAAGCCGAGCTGCACGGCGTCGTAGCCGTCGGTCTCCATGGTCTTGACCTGGGTGACGTGGCAGGGGCCGGCCTCGATCACGGTGAGGGGCACGCGCGCGCCGTCCTCGCCGAAGATCTGGGTCATGCCGACCTTGCGTCCGATGATCGCGGGCATCGCGCTACGCCTTGATCTCGATGTCGACGCCGGCCGGGAGGTCGAGCCGCATGAGCGAGTCGACCGTCTTCGGCGTCGGCGAGTAGATGTCGATGAGGCGCTTGTGCGTGCGGATCTCGAAGTGCTCCCGCGAGTCCTTGTCCTTGAACGGGCCGCGGATGACGCAGTACACGTTCCGCTCCGTCGGCAGGGGTACGGGTCCGGAGATCGTCGCCCCGCTGCGCTGGGCCGTCTCCACGATGGATGCCGCGCTCTTGTCGATCAGCTCGTGATCGTAGGCCTTGAGGCGAATCCTGATCTTGTTCTGCTGCACTCGTGAAGCGCCTTTGCGTCGGGAAAGAAAACCCCGCCGCCTCCGGTGGTGGAGACGACGGGGTCGGGGACGTGCCCTGCTACTCGGTGATGCTCTCGACCACTCCTGCGCCGACCGTACGGCCGCCCTCGCGGATGGCGAAGCGGAGGCCCTCCTCCATGGCGATCGGCTGGATCAGCTCGACGTCCATGGTGGCGTTGTCGCCCGGCATGACCATCTCGACACCCTCCTGGAGGGTGACGACGCCGGTCACGTCGGTCGTGCGGAAGTAGAACTGCGGGCGGTAGCCCTGGAAGAACGGCGTGTGACGGCCGCCCTCGTCCTTGGAGAGGACGTACACCTGGGCCTTGAACTTGGTGTGCGGGGTGATCGACTTCGGCGCGGCGATGACCTGCCCGCGCTGGATGTCCTCGCGCTTGACGCCGCGGAGGAGCAGGCCGACGTTGTCACCCGCGCGGCCCTCGTCGAGGAGCTTGCGGAACATCTCGACGCCGGTGCAGACCGTGCTCTCGATCTTGTCGGCCATGCCGATGATCTCGACGGTCTCGCCGACCTTGACGATGCCGCGCTCGACGCGGCCGGTCGCGACGGTGCCGCGGCCGGTGATCGTGAAGACGTCCTCGACCGGCATCAGGAACGGCTTGTCCACCGCGCGCTCGGGCACGGGGATGTAGTCGTCCACGGCCGCCATCAGCTCGAGGATGCCCTCGGCTGCGGCCGGGTCGCCGTTGAGGGCGTTCAGGGCGGAGCCCTTGATGATCGGGATGTCGTCGCCGGGGAACTCGTAGGTGGTCAGCAGCTCGCGGACCTCCAGCTCGACCAGCTCGAGGAGCTCCTCGTCGTCGACCATGTCGGCCTTGTTGAGGAACACCACGATCGACGGCACGCCGACCTGGCGGGCGAGCAGGATGTGCTCACGCGTCTGGGGCATGGGGCCGTCGGCGGCCGAGACCACGAGGATCGCGCCGTCCATCTGCGCGGCGCCCGTGATCATGTTCTTGATGTAGTCGGCGTGACCCGGGCAGTCCACGTGGGCGTAGTGCCGGTTCTCGGTCTCGTACTCGACGTGCGCGGTCGCGATGGTGATGCCGCGCTCGCGCTCCTCGGGGGCCTTGTCGATCGCGTCGAAGGCGACCGCGGTGCCGCCGCTCTTCTCGGCCAGTACCTTGGTGATGGCGGCCGTCAGGGTCGTCTTGCCATGATCGACGTGGCCGATCGTGCCCACGTTCACATGCGGCTTTGACCTGTCGAACTTCTCTTTCGCCATCGATCGCTCCCTCTGAGCACTCTGCGTGGCGGCCGCTTTCGGCCGCGCTCATCGACTAAACGTCCCCCCGGCGCAAAACGCGCGGCCAGAAGGGCCGCGCGCAGCAAAACCGGGCGCTCCGTAGAGCCGGGGTAGATTAGCAAAGACCCCCCGGCCCGCAAGGCACATCCGCTGGTCATTCGGAAGGTGTGGCAGGCACCCGCGGAGACCGTAGCATCCGGCGATGAGGTCGCCCGAGATGGTCGCCCGGCTGCGCCGCTCCGCGGTCGGTGACGTGCGCGACGACGAGGCCTCGCGAGAGCTCTACGCGAGCGACGCGAGCATCTACCGGAGACTCCCCGCGGCCACCCTCCGGGCGCACGACGCCGACGACCTCGACGCCGCCGTGGAGGCCTGCCGGGACACCGGGATCCCGCTCACCATGCGCGGCGGCGGCACCAGCCTGGCCGGCCAGGCGATCGGCCGCGGCCTGGTGGTCGACTGCTCGGCGCTCCGGGAGATCGAGATCGACCCCGGCGCGCGCGTCGCCCGGGTCGGCCCGGGGGTGGTGCTGGACGACCTGAACCGCGCCGCCGCCGCCCACGGGCTCGCCTTCGGCCCCGACGTCGCCACCGCCAGCCGGGCGACGCTCGGGGGGATGATCGCCAACAACTCCGCCGGGGCCCGCTCGGTGGTGCACGGGCTCACGGCCGACCACGCGGTCGCGCTCGAGGTGACCCTCGCCGACGGCGCGCGCGCGACGCTGCGCCGGGGCGCCCCCGCCCCGGCCGCCCTCGAGGCCGCCC
>JAEMRL010000012.1:0-1314 GCA_016463385.1 Thermoleophilia bacterium | reverse complement strand
CCCGACTGGCCGCGGCTGCTCTGCGGGTCGGAGGGCACCCTCGCCGTGACGAGGCGTGCCGAGCTGCGGCTGGTGGAGCGGCCCGCCGCGCGGGGCCTCGCGCTCGTGACGTTCCCCTCGGTGGACGCGGCGCTCGAGGCGGTGGTCGGCCTCCTCGAGGCGGGCCCCTCGGCGATCGAGCTGATGGACCGGTCGCTGCTCGACCCGGCCAACCGGCCCCCGGCCGTGCGGGCGGTGATGGGCTTCGCCGCCGACGCGGAGGCCTCGCTGATCGTGGAGCACAGCGGCGACGCCGACGGGGTGCGCGAGCGCCTCGCCGCCATCCGGGGCGCGCGCGTCGTCACCGGCGCGGCCGAGCAGGCGGCGGTGTGGGCGGTGCGCCGCTCGGGGATCGCCCGCGCCCTGCGCGCGGACGGCGTCGCGCGCGCCGGCGACCCGCGGCCGCTCGCGTTCATCGAGGACCCGGCCGTGCCGCCGGACCGGCTGGCTGCGTTCGCGCGCGCGGTGCGGGGCGTGCTCGCCCGCGAGGGGGTCCCGGCCGTCTGGTACGGCCACGCGAGCGTCGGGTGCCTCCACATCCGGCCGCTCATGGACCTGCGGCTCCCCGGATCGGTGGCGGCGCTGCGTCGCATCGCCGAGGAGGTCGCCGACCTCACGGCCGCCCACGGCGGGTCGCTGTCGGGCGAGCACGGCGACGGGCGCCTGCGCAGCGAGCTGCTGCCGCGCATGTACCCGCCCGCGACGATCGCGGCGTTCGCCGCGCTGAAGCGGCGCCTCGATCCGACCGGGGTGCTCAACCCCGGGGTGCTCACCGACCCCGAGCCGATGGACTCCGGCCTGCGGCTGGCCGCCTCGCCGCCGCGGAGCGCGCGGCGGACGGCGATGGACTTCTCCGGTGAGGGCGGCCTCGCCCGCGCCGGAGAGGCCTGCAACGGCAACGGCGCCTGCCGCTCGCGCGCGGGCGCGATGTGCCCGAGCTTCCAGGCCCTCGGGGACGAGCGGCACTCCACCCGGGGCCGCGCGGCGATCCTCCGGGCGGCCCTCGAGGGTAATCTTCCCGCCGGCCTGGCCGATGACGGCCTTCATGAGGCCCTCGATCTCTGCCTGGGATGCAAGGCGTGCGCATCCGAGTGCCCCGCGCAGGTCGACATGGCCCGTCTGAAGGTCGAGGCGCTCGCGCATCGCCACCGGGCGCGCGGGATCCCGCTCGAGGCGCGCATCGCCGGCCACGCCCACGGTCTCCTCGCCATCGGCTCGCGCGTGCCACGCCTTGCCGCGCTCACGGCGCGCGCGGCCGTGCTCGCCGGCGCCGAG
>JAEMRL010000263.1:1249-4145 GCA_016463385.1 Thermoleophilia bacterium | reverse complement strand
CGCGACGCTCTCCGACGACGGCGAGCAGCGCCCGCTCGGACGACTCGCCCACCTCCTCCACCGGGGCGCCGAGCACGGCCCGGGCCTCGTCGAAGAACGGCGAGGGGAACTGCTGCACCCCGGTCGCGCCGGTGGCGAGCGTGCTCAGCACCAGGTGGCGCCGGGCCCGCGTCATCGCCACGTAGACCAGGCGCCGCGACTCGGCGACGTGCGCGTCGCGGCCGCGCGGCAGCACCTCGGTGAGCAGCTGGTCGGGGATGTCGATGCCGCGCTTGTCCGGGCCGGGGAAGTTGGCCCGGGTCATGCCGACCACGAAGACGGCGTCGAACTCCAGGCCCTTGGCCTGGTGCACCGTCATCACCTGGACGCCGATCCGCTCGGAGGGCGCCACGCCCTCGCCGCGGTAGCCGATCTCGGCGAGGCCGGCGAGCATCGCGCCGAGGCCGCGGGCGTCCATCGCCGGGTCGCGGGAGGCGATCTCGCGCCCGAGGCGCTCGAGGGCCGCGAGTCCCGCGAGCCGGGCCGAGCCCTCGGCCCCGCCGGCGGCGATGGCGGCGGTGCGCAGGCCCGAGCGGTCGATCGCCACCCGGAGGGCGTCGGCCGGCAGCAGCTCGGCCGCGGCGCGCCCCACCTCGTCGAGCGCCGCGACGAGGCCCTCGGCGTGGTGCTCGCGGGCCACGCGCCCCACTGCGCCGAGCACGGCGCCGTCGGCCGAGGCCGCCGAGGTGACCGCGTCGGCGAGCTCGGCCCAGGGGAGCCCGTGGCGGGGGTCGGCGCCGATGCGCAGATGCTCCTGCACGGCCGCCGGGTCGCACGCCGCGCGCAGCCAGGCGACCGCTGCGCGCACCTCGCGGCGCTCGAACAGGCCGATGCCGCCGCGCACCTGGTGGGGGACGCCCGCGCGCTCGAGCGCCTCCGTGAACGGCCGCGCCTCCAGGCGGACCGCCCGCATCAGCACCGCCTGCTCCTCGAGCGGCACGCCCTCCCCGGCCAGCTGCACGATCCGGTCGACCACCGCGCGGGCCTGGCCCTCGGGGTCGGGGGCGATCCAGAACCGGGGCGGCGGCCCCACGGCCGACTCCAGCGCGACGCTCTGCTTGGGCGCCCGGTCGGCGATCGGCTCCACGACGGCGGTGGCCGCGTCGAGGATCGACTGCGTCGAGCGGTGGTTGCGCTCGAGGCGCAGCTCGGCGGCGGCCGGGAAGCGACGGCGGAAGTCGAGGATGTTCTTCGCCGACGCGCCGCGGAAGCGGTAGATGCCCTGGTCGTCGTCGCCCACCACGACGAGGCTCTCGGCGTCCCCCGCCACGGTGTAGAGCAGCTCCGCCTGGGCGTGGTTGGTGTCCTGGAACTCGTCCACCAGCACGTGCCGCGCGCCGGCGCGGGCGGCCTCGCGCCGGTCGGGGTGGACGCGCAGCAGCTCCAGCGCCCGCACGATCGACAGGCCGAAGTCCTCGAGCCCCGACTCGGCGAGCCAGCGGTCGTGCAGCTCGTACACCCGGGCGATCTCGAGCTCCCGCCGCGCACGGTGGGCGGCCGACCCCGACGCCGCGCCGGCCACCGCGGCCTCGGCCCAGCGGCGGTAGTCCTCGGCCGAGACCAGCTGGTCGCGGCAGGCGTCGATCCTCTTGACGAGGTCCTCGACCATCCGGGCGCGGTCCCCGCGCAGGTCGTGCAGGCGCAGGTCGAGCTCGTCGAGGCGGTCGAGCAGCATCAGCATGCGGTCCTCGGTGCGGGCCACCGACACCGACGGCAGCAGCCCGCGCTCGACCCCGTGCACCCGGGTGATCTCCTGGGCATAGGAGTGGAACGTGGTGACGCGCAGCGTCTCGTGGGAGCCGCCGAGCAGCTCCTCGGCGCGCGCGCGCAGCTCGACGGCGGCCTCTCGGGTGAACGTCAGCGCGAGGATCTCGTCCGGCGACGCGCCCTCTCCGACGAGCCACGCCAGGCGGCGGCAGAGCACCCGGGTCTTGCCCGCCCCCGCCCCCGCGAGCACGATGGCGGGGCCTCCCGGATGGGTGACGGCGGCGTGCTGCTCGGGGGTCAGGTCTGCCGGCACGGACCGGTCATGGTAGCCCCCTCGCCGGACGCTCCGGACGGTGACATCCCGCCACGGGGACCGCTGGTAGCATCGGCCCCCGTGGCCGACGTCCGACCCTTCCGAGCGCTGCGGTACGCCCCGGGCGCCGGCCCCCTCGCGGACCTCGTCGCTCCGCCCTACGACGTCATCTCGGCGGACGAGAAGCGCGGGCTGCTCGCCCGCAGCGCGTACAACGCGGTGCGGCTCGAGCTGCCGGAGATCGCCTACGAGGAGGTCGCCGGGCTGATCGCGCACTGGCGCGACGAGAAGGTCCTCGAGACCACCCCCGCGCCGTGCGTCGTGGCCTGGACCCAGACCTTCACGCTGGCCGACGGCGTGGACCGGGAGCGGAGGACCCTGCTCGCGACGGTGGGACTCGAGCCCTACGAGGCCCGGGTCGTGCGCCCGCACGAACGCACCCACGCCGGCCCCAAGGAGGACCGCCTGCGCCTGATCCGCGCGGTGCGGACCAACGTCTCGCCGGTCTTCGGCCTCTACCCCGATCCCGAGGGCGCCGCCTGGGCGGCGCTCGCGGTGGGCGGGCAGCCGCAGGCCGAGGCCACCGACCGCGACGGCACGGTCCACCGCTTCTGGGTGGTGGACGACCCGGGCGCGCTCGGGGCGCTCACCGCGGCGATGGCGGATCGCTGGATCCTGATCGCCGACGGCCACCACCGCTACGAGACGGCGCTCGCCTACCGCGACGAGCTGCACGCCGCCGGCGAGGGCGGCGGTCAGTGCCTCGATGCCGGGGAGGTCGACCGACGTGAAGGCGCCCTCGGCGCCCTCGGGCCAGCGGGTCAGGAGGCGGTGGGT
>JAEMRL010000263.1:0-1239 GCA_016463385.1 Thermoleophilia bacterium | reverse complement strand
GCCGACCCACCGCCTCCTGACCCGCTGGCCCGAGGGCGCCGAGGGCGCCTTCGCGTCGGTCGACCTCCCCGGCATCGACGCGCTGATCGCCGCGCTCGCCGATGCCCCCGAGGACGCCCCGGCGTTCGGTCTGATCCGCCCCGGGCGGATCCAGCTGCTCACCGGCACACCCGACGCGGCCCTCTCGGCCGCCCAGCAGCTCGACGTGGCGGCCATCGAGCGGGAGATCCTGGTGCCGCACCTCGGCGCCGACCAGGCGGCGCTGGCGCACGACGAGGTGCTCTCGTACACCAAGGACGCCGCCGAGGCGCTCGCGCTCGTCGAGTCGGGCGCCATCGCGGCCGCCCTCGTGCTGCGCGGCATCCCGAAGTCGGCGGTCGCCGCGGTGGCGGAGGCCGGCGAGACGATGCCCCAGAAGTCGACCTACTTCTTCCCCAAGCTCCTGACCGGCGTGGCGTTCCACTCGCTGGTCGATGACTGACCGGAGCACCGGGGCCGACCACGAGATGATCTGGCTCGCCGCCTTCCGGCGGGCCTGCGACAGGATCGGGGCCGCGGCGCGGACGATGTCGCCCGCGGAGCGGCGGGCTCCCACCGGCGACGGCGCCGGTGGCGATGTGACCGTGATGATCGATCGCGTCGCCGAGGACATCGTGATCGCCGAGCTCCGGGCGCTCGGCCTGCCGCTGACGCTGGTGAGCGAGGAGGTGGGCACGGTGGAGATCGCCGGGGGTGGCCCGCCCGTCGTCGTGGTCGATCCGATCGACGGGAGCCTCAACGCCAAGCGCGGCCTGCCGGTCTTCTCCACCTCGATCGCGCTGGCGGAGGGCCCCTCCATGGGCGACGTGGTGCTCGGCCTGGTCCGCGACCACGGCTGCGGCGAGGAGTGGACCGCGACGCGGGGAGGAGGAGCGCGCCTCGACGGGCGGCCGATCACCGCGGGCGACCCCGCGACGGATGACCACCTCGAGCTCCTGCTCGTGGAGGGCGCCTTCCCGGCGCGGCTCGCGGGGATCGTGGAGATGCTCGACGGGCGCGTCGGCCGGATCCGCGCCCTCGGCTCGCTCGCCCTGTCGCTCTGCCACACGGCGGGCGGCCGTGGCGACGCGCTGGTGTGCCTCGGACCGGGGCGCACGGTCGACGTGGCGGCCGCCCAGCTCATCGCCCGCGAGGCGGGCCTGCGTGTCGGCCTCCCGGACGCCGCGTCGCTCCCGGGGATCCCGCTCGACCTCGGGACCC
>JAEMRL010000262.1 GCA_016463385.1 Thermoleophilia bacterium | reverse complement strand
GCCCCGATCAGGACTGGTGCCTCGAATGCGGTGCGGCGGCGCGCACCCGTCTGGCTCCGACGCCGGGCTGGCGGGCGCCGATCGCGATCATCGCCGTCGCCGGCGTCCTCGCGATGGCCGCGCTCGCGGCCGCCTTCGTCGCGCTGACCGACGACGACGGAGACCGTCCGACGGCCACCGCCACCACCGCGGCTCCAGCGCCGGCGCCGGCGCCCGCTCCGGCGACCCCCGCGCCCCCCGCGCCGACCACGCCCTGACCTACACGCCGTGGAGCGCCGGCCACGTCTCGGCCACGCGCCGGAGTGCCTGCGCGGCAACGGGATGGCATTCCAGGCCCGGCGGCTCCGGAGCCTGCTCGGAACCGAGCGCGACGAGCGTGTCCGCGAACGCGCGGCCGAGCGCGTTGACGTCGTAGCCGCCTTCGAGCACGACGCCGACCGGCGCCCCGACCTCGGCGCCGAGCGCGCGCACCGAGGCCGCCATCGCCGCGAAGCCGTGGTCGCTGACGCGGCAGTCCGCGAGCGGGTCGTCACGATGAGCGTCGTAGCCGGCGCTGATGAGGATGAGCTGCGGGCGGTACACCCGGCCGAGCGGGCGAACGACATGCTCGACCGTCGAGACCCAGTGGTCGTCCCCCGACCCGGCCGGCATCGGGAGGTTCACGGTGTGGCCGTACCCGGCGCCCGAGCCGATGTCCTGGGCCGCGCCCGTCCCCGGGTAGAGCGGCCACTGGTGCAGGGACACGAAGAGCACCTCCGGCGACGCGTCGAAGATGTCGCTCGTCCCGTTGCCGTGGTGCACATCCCAGTCGAGGATCATCACGCGGTCGAGCCCGTGCGCGTCACGGGCGTGCTGCGCGGCGATCGCCACGTTGTTCATCAGGCAGAAGCCCATCGGCCGGGCCGCCTCACAGTGATGGCCCGGCGGCCGCTGCGCCGTCGCGGCGGCCGGCGCACCGCCGCCGAGCAGCAGATCCACGACGCCCACCGCGCCGCCGGCCGCGCGGAGCGCCGCCTCCCACGACCCCTCGCTCACCACGGTGTCCATGTCGAGCTGCCCGCCGCCGGCCGCCGCCAGCTCCTGGATGCCGAGCAGATGGCGCTCGGGGTGCACGGCGAGCAGCGCCGCGCGCGGGGCAGGGTCGGCCTCGCGGCGCTCCCAGCCAATCCCGCCGCGCACGTCGAGTTCGCGGTGAATCGCAACGATCCGCGCGGCCGCCTCCGGGTGCAGGCCGGTGTCGTGCTCGAGCGACGCGGGATGGTGCAACAGGACCGGGACGGCCATGAGCCGACTACCGTACCCGTCCATGCCGGATGGTCTCCAGCCCCGACGCTGCGACGTGGCCGTGATCGGCGCCGGCGGCGCGGGGCTGTTCACCGCCCTGACCGCCGCCGGCGCGGGGGCACGCGTCGCCCTCGTGTCCGCCACCCCACTCGCGCAGACCGCGAGCTACTGGGCGCAGGGCGGTCGCCGCCGACGACTCCCCCGAGCTTCACCTCGCCGACACCGAGAGCGCGGGGCGCGGCGCCGTCCGTCCGTCCGCCGCACAGGTGCTCGTCACCGAGGCACCCGACCGGCTGCGTGACCTCGAGCGCCTTGGCGTGGTCTTCGACGCGGATCGCCACGGCGCCCTCGCACTCGGCTTGGAGGGCGGGCACTCCCGGCGGCGGGTCGCGCACTGCGGGGGCAGCGCAACGGGGCGTCGCATCGTCCGTCAGCTCTCCGCCAGGGTGGTGGAGGAGCCGGCGATCACCGTGCACGAGGGCGCGCGCGCCACGAACCTGTGGATGGAGGACGGCCGCTGCGTCGGCGTCGTGCTCGAAGACGGGCGAGCGATCAGGGCGCGCGGCACGATCCTCGCCACCGGAGGCGCCGCCGCGCTGTGGGCGCGAACGACGAACCCGCCGGGGTCACTGGGCATCGGCCTCTCGCTCGCCCATGACGCCGGTGCCGACCTCGCCGACCTCGAGTTCCTGCAGTTCCACCCGACCGCGGTCACCGGGGTGAAGGGGCGTGAGGGATTCCTCATCACGGAAGCGATCCGCGGCGAGGGCGCAACGCTGCACGGCGCGGACGGCGAACGGTTCGTCGACGAGCTGGCGCCGCGCGACGAGGTCGCCCGCGCGATCTTCGCCGAACTGCAGCGCACCGGTGCGGCATCGGTCGGCCTCGACATGCGGCGGGTCGATCCGCTGCTCTTCCCGAACGTCGTCGCGGCCCTGCGCGCCGCCGGGATCGACCCCGAGCGCGAGCACATCCCCGTCGCCCCCGCCTCGCACTACATGATGGGCGGCGTGGTCAGCGACCTCGAGGGCCGCGCCAGCATCGACAGCCTGTTCGCCGTCGGCGAGGCGGCCTGCACGGGACTGCACGGCGCCAACCGCCTGGCCTCCAACAGCCTCAGCGAGTGCTTCGTCTTCGGGGCCCGGGCCGCGCACGCGGCGCTCTCGGGGGACGTCTCCGGCAGGGGTTCCGCGCCGCCGGCGCCGCGGCCCCTGGCCAAGCCCTCGCGGGCGACGCAGGAGGCCCTGTGGCGTGACGCCGGGCTCGTCCGCACCCCTGAGGGGCTGGAGCGCCTGCTCGACGATCCCCATCCGCTCGCGCGGCTCATCGCCGCGTGCGCGCTGGGGCGGGCGGAGAGCCGCGGGGCGCACACCCGCGCCGACCACCCGGAGGCGCTGCCGGCCCTCGACAGGGTCCACGCGGTCGTCGGAGCCCACGGGCCGTCGCGGCTGGAGACCTGGTCCTGAAGGCCCGTTCTGACCGCTCGGTCAGCAACGGCTTAACGTGATCTCAACAACGACATCGTGTCAAATTCCACATAGTCGCCTCATCATGTGTGACGAGTCCCCCACATTCCCCTCGGGGACCTGACCGGAGGAGGCCAGGGTCGTCGTGTACCAGTTCAGCCGAGCGATCTACCGCGAACTCAGTCGCGACATCCGTCCCGTTGCCGGCGACGATGTCTCGCACGCCCACGCCGAAGTCCTGCACGCCTGCGAACAGACGATCGAGCGTCTGGCCACGGATCGGCACTACTTCCGTCGCCCTGCCCGCACGCTGTTCGCGGACGTCCGCCCCTACTTCCCGATGGGATGCCAGGAGCGGGTGTGGCACATCGTCGAGTCCTACGTCGGGCTCGCCGCCGAGTGGCTCGCCAAGCAGCCGGCGCAGGGCTATGACGTCAACGGCAACCCGCTGCAGTGTCGTGCGACCACCCGCCGTGGCACCGCATGCCGGCGCGTGCCGCTCGCGTCCAACGGCTACTGCCCGTCGCATCAGCACCTCGCCGACACGGAGGACCTCGACCGCCTCGCCGCCGTCGCCTAGGTGTCCGGCCCGCCACTCGACGCCTGATGCTGCTCGGCGTCGATGTCGGCGGGACGTTCACCGACGCGGTGATCGCCGAGCGCGATCGCATCGTCACCGCCAAGGCCTCAAGCACCCCGGACGACCAGTCCCGGGGTGTCCTCGAGGCCATTGCAGCGGTGCTCGGCCGTGCCGGGGCCGACCCCGGCACGGTGCGCCGCTTCGCCCACGGCATGACCGTCGCGACGAACGCGCTGCTGGAGGGCACCACGGCGCGGACCGTCCTCGTCGCCACCGAAGGCTTCACCGACATCATCGAGCTCGGGCGCCAGGCCCGGCCCGACCTCTACCGCCTGTGCGCCGCCCGGCCCGCGCCGCTCGTCCCGCCCGCGCTGCGGGTCCCCGCTGCCGAGCGGATGGGGCCGGATGGGGTGCTCCGCGCCCTGGACGACCCCGCCGCCGTCGCGGCGGCCGCCGCCGCCCTCGAGCCCGAGTCGGTCGCCGTCGTCCTCCTGCACGCCGACCGCCACCCGGAGCATGAGCAGGCCATCGGCGCCGCCCTGCGGGCACGCCTGCCCGGCATCCACGTCTCGCTCTCTCACGAGGTGGTCGGCACGTTCCGCGAGTACGAGCGCGCCGCGACGACCGAGATCGACGCCGCGCTGTCACCGTTGCTGGCCGCATACCTCACGCGCCTTGCCGGGCGGGCCGGTGAGGCCGGGCTGCCCCCGGTGCGGATCATGCAGTCCAGCGGCGGGCTCACCGACGCGACACGGGCGGCCGAGCACGCCGCGCTCACGGTCCTCAGCGGCCCCGCGGGCGGCGCCGCCGCCGCGGCGCTCCTGGC
>JAEMRL010000261.1 GCA_016463385.1 Thermoleophilia bacterium | reverse complement strand
TGTCGGAGCTGTTCGGCTTCCGCGACGACGCCCCGGAGCGCCTCGGCCTGATGGTGTCGATGGGCGCCGCCGAGGTCGGCCTGCACGTGCTGCACGAGAGCCCGGCGCTCCGGGCGGCGCGCCGGGCGCTCGACAGCCCCCTGGCGCGGCGCTCGCTCTTCGGCCGCGACCCCGGCTACTCACCGACGCTGCTCACCTGGGACCCGAACCGCCTCTTCGTGGAGGAGCGGGTCCACGACGACGGCGTCAGGACGCTGGTGATGACCGCCCTCACCCGCCGCCTGCTGCCGCTGGTGCGCTACGACCTCGACGACGAGGCCGAGCTCGTGGACCCCGCCGCCGCCAACGCCGAGCTCGAGCGCCAGGGCAGCGACGTCCGCCTCGAGCGGCCGGCGGTGGCGCTGTGGGGCCGCCGCGGGGCGGCGGTCACCGGCGAGGGATGGTCGCTGCGGCCCGAGCTGGTGAAGGAGGGCCTGTTCGCGACGGCCGCCCACGCGGGCGCCCTGACCGGACGCTTCCGCATCGCCTCCGAGGAGGGCCGGCCGGTGCTGCACGTGCAGCTGCGCGACGCGGCGCGCCCGGGTCCGGGCATCGACGCGGCGCTCCGCCACATGGCCACGGTCGCCGCCGGCGCCCCTGCCGAGGTGATCGTCCACGACTACCGCGACTACCCGTTCCACGAGGCCGGCGACTTCCAGCACAAGCCCGCCTACACCGACAGGCTGCGTTCGTGACCACCTCGGTGCCCCGCCCGATGGGGGCGGAGCAGGCCATCGCGGAGATCGACGTCGTCGCGTCCGACCGGGTCGAGGACGTCGATGACGCCCTCGCGGTCGTGCACGACGGGTTCGTCGAGGCCGGGTACCTCGCCCCCCAGGCGTCGGGCCGGCGTATGCACCCCTCCTACCTCAACCCGGGCACGATCTTCTTCGTCGCCCGCATCGAGGGCGAGGCCGTCGGCACCTGCGCGCTGATCGCCGACGGGCCCTTCGGGCTGCCGTCCGACCGCGCCTTCGCCGAGGAGAACGATGCGCTCCGAGCGGAGTGCGACGACCCCCTGTGGGAGGCGGGGTCGCTGGTCATCCGCAGCGAGCACCGGCGCAGCACGCGGCGGATCGTGATGCGGCTGTTCGCCGCGATGACGCGGGTCGCGCTCCACGAGTTCCCCCACTCCCCGGTGCCGATGGCCGTGGCCCCCGAGAACGAGCGCTTCTACGGCTCGCTCGCCGGGGCCCGCGAGCTGGCCGGCGAGCGCCCGCTGTACGGCGCGCCCGCCGTGCTGCTGCTCACCGGCGGCGCGGCGCTCGCCGCGCACTGCGCGCGCAAGACGACCCCCAGCCAGCGCCGGATGCACGCCCTCATCACCGAGCCGAGCCCGTCGTGGCTGACCGACCGCCGGACGCACCGTGCGCCGCCGCGCGCATGGCTGGAGGCGCTCGTGGAGGAACAGGGGGTCACGCAGGCCCTCGCCGCGCAGATCGAGTTGCTCTCCGAGCGGCATCCGCATGTCCTCGCCACGATCCTCCGCCGGGCCCGGACGCCGATGGTCGCGTAGGGAGGACGCTTTCGCGGGGCGAGTCCCCGCTGCTCAGGGGCTTCTCCGACGCTGCCGATACCCGACCTGTGATCGCGATTCACGTTCCCCGCGTGGCGTTCCAGAGGCTCGGCGACCGAACCATCGTCGCCACGCTGGCCGGTGCAGCCGTCGCGCTGATGAGCGCGGCCGTGCTGCTGCAGGCCGGGATGATCTCGACGCCCATCGCGGCCGCGATCGGCGTCATCCTCGTCAGCAGCCTCGCCGCGCTCGGCCTGATCGCGACCTGGGAGGCGGCATCCCGCACCAGCGGCGTCGAGGCGCAGGTCTGGCGCCTGTTCGCGCGCGGCCTGGCGAGCTGGACGCTCGGGTGCATCCCCTACATCGCCTTCCTCGCGACCGGCGGAGACGTGCGCAGCCCCGCGGCCTGGTCGCAGATCGGCTTCCTCCTGGCGTACCCCTTCTGGTACCGGGCCCTCTGGCTGAT
Source organism: Thermoleophilia bacterium (assembly GCA_016463385.1). Classification (GTDB taxonomy): domain Bacteria; phylum Actinomycetota; class Thermoleophilia; order Miltoncostaeales; family Miltoncostaeaceae; genus Miltoncostaea. The sequence continues at coordinate 2,136 of JAEMRL010000261.1, read as the reverse complement.
GCGCCAGCCGGCGCTGCACGAGTCGCGCGCGCAGCGCATCGAGGGGTGGGCGATCGAGCTCTCGGTTCTCGCCACCCTGTTCGTGATCGTGGTCGCGGTGCTCTGGGAGCCGACGCTCCCGGCGGGGCAGAACATCGCCCAGCAGGTGCCCGTCGTGCTCGACCTGCTGCTGCTCGCGGCGCTCTTCAACGCCGTGCGGCGGTCGGCCGTGACCCGGCAGACGGCGTTCATCTGGTTCGCCTACGCGTTCATCGCCCTCGCCGTGACCGACGGCCTGGTGACGTACCTCCTGACCCGCCACGCCTCGAGCACCCTCGTCGGCGCCTCGATGCTCGGCTTCATGGTGGCGATGGCGTTCGTCGCGCTCGCCGCGCACCGCCCCATCAGGGTCACGGAGGCCCAGGCGGTGCTCGGGCCCTCCAAGACCCTCCTCGCCGCCATCGGGCTCGCCCTCTGCGGCCCCGCGGCGACCCTGGCACCCACCGCGCTGCGGCCGCTGGTCTGGGTCGCCGCCGCCCTGCTCTTCTGGCGCCTCACCGCTCTGCTGCGCGTGCACGGGCAGTCCGACACCGACCCGCTCTCGGGCTTCCTCGAGCAGCGCGCCTTCGCCCGCCACGTGGCGGGCGTGGTGCAGGCGGCCTCCTCGGGCCGCCCCGCGCTCCTGATCGCGGTCGACCTCGACCACTTCGGCAAGTGGAACGCGCAGCACGGATACGGCGCCGGCGACACCCTGCTGGCCGATCTGGCCGCACGGCTGGAGGGCTCCCACCTGAGCGGCGGCGTCTGGAGCCGTCTCGCCGGCGACCGGTTCGCCTGGATCGGGATCGGCCACGACTCCGAGAGCGGCCGCGACCTCGCGCAGTCGGTGCAGGCGATCGCGGCCGGCAACACGGGCGGCCTCACCGCGCGCGCCACGTTCGTCGTGCTCCCCGACGACGCCGAGAACGCCGCCAACGCGCTCGCCGCCGCCGAGGAGGGCCTCGCCGCCGCGCGCAGCGGCCAGCGCCAGGTCGTCGCCTTCGACCGCGGACGCCTCGACGGCGTCGACTACTCCGAGGGCTACACCGCCTCGCTCGCGCAGCGCCGCGAGGTGATCACCGAGCTGCTCACCGAGCCCGAGACGATCACCACCGTCTTCCAGCCGATCGTGTCGCTGACCGACGGCCGCACGCTCGGCTTCGAGTCGCTCTCGCGCTTCCGGGCCGAGCCGCAGCGCCCGCCGGACCGCTGGATCGCCGAGGCGCACGCGGTCGGCCTCGGCCTGGAGATCGAGGTGGAGTGCGTCCGCCGCGCCATCCGCCTGCGCGACACGATCCCGGGCGACGCCTATCTGTCGGTCAACATGAGCCCCGACGCGATCCTCGCCCCGGAGATGGAGGAGGCGCTCGGCGACCGGAGCCTCGAGGGCCTCGTCATCGAGATCACCGAGCACGACGCCGTGAGCGACTACGCCCGGCTGGCGGCGCGCCTGGCCGACTACCGGGGCCGCGGCGCCAAGGTCGCGATCGACGACGCCGGCGCGGGTCACGCGTCGATGCGCCACGTCACCCAGCTCTCGCCCGACTACATCAAGATCGACCGGTCGCTGATCCACGACATCCACCTCGACTACGCCAAGCGTGCGCTGGTGCGCTCGATGGTGACCCTCGAGAAGGACCTGGGGGCGGCGGTCGTCGCCGAGGGCATCGAGAGCACCGAGGAGCTCCGCACGCTGCGCGAGCTCGGGGTGCCGCTCGGGCAGGGCTATCTGCTGGCCCGCCCCCACCGCGAGCCGACCCCGGCGCCTTGGAGCAGCGCGCTCCTGGACCTGACCGACGCGCCCGGCCGGGGGGCCTGAGAACTCCGCTCCCCGCCCCGGAGGGACCTCAGGGGCGCCTCAAACCGCAAGTCGGCGGGTGCGGCGGCCGATGGGAGGACGTGGGCCCCTTCATCCCCTCGCCGATAGGACGACGGTGATCTCCTTCATCACACGCCCCCTGCGCCTCGCCGTGCTCCTCGTGCTCGTCGGAGCGGGCGTCGGCGGCTACCTGCTCTGGTCGGGCGCGCACTCGAGCACGACCGCCGACAGCGACAGCGCGCTGTCGGACTACCGCGCGCTCGGCGTCACCGACACGACCCCCCCGCCCGGAGCCCCCG
>JAEMRL010000011.1 GCA_016463385.1 Thermoleophilia bacterium | reverse complement strand
ACCGCGAGGCGGTCGGCGCGCTCGTTGGCATCGTGGCCGGCGTGGCCGCGCACCAGCTCGGTGGTCACCGTGCGGTGGCGCGCGAGCTCGAGGATCATCCGCTCCCACAGGTCGCGGTTGGCCACCGGCTGCTTGCTCGCGGTGCGCCAGCCCTTGCGCTGCCACCCGGCGAGCCAGCCCTTGGAGATCGCGTTGGCGAGGTAGCTCGAGTCGGTCACCAGGCGCACCGCCGAGCCCTCGGGTGTCGCCGCGAGGCCCTCGAGCGCGCCCATCAGCTCCATGCGGTTGTTGGTGGAGGGGTACTCGCCGCCGCTGAGGACCGTCTCCGATCCGTCGGGCGCGGTGAGGATCGCCGCCCAGCCCCCGCGGGAGGCGTCCGTCCCGTTGCCGGTGCAGGCCCCGTCGGTCACCAGGGTGTAGGTCGCGTCCACCTCTGTACCTTAGCCGGGGTCCTTCGAGGGGGAGACGACATGGACGACGGCCGGCAGGTCGGCGAGGGGTTCGACCGCGCCGCCGAGGAGTACGACGAGGTGCTGCTGCACAACCGCCAGGGCGCGGCGCGCCTGGTGGCGGCGCTCCCGCCGGGGGCCTACGGGGAGATCCTCGACGTCGGGTGCGGCACGGGCTTCGTGAGCGAGGAGATGATCGCCCGCTTCGGCACGGCGCGCGTGACCGGGGTCGACCCTTCCGAGGGCATGCTCGAGCGCTTCCGCCAGAAGCTCGCCGGCCTGTCGGTCGAGGCGAGCCTGATCCAGGCGGGCGTGCACGAGATGCCGGTGCCCGACGAGGCGTTCGACGCCGTCGTGAGCGGCATGGCCTTCCACTGGTTCCCCGAGAAGCCCGCCGCGGTGGCGGCGATGGCCCGGCGCCTGCGGCCGGGCGGCGTGCTCGGGATCCTGGCGGCGGGGACGGGCACCGACGAGGAGTTCCGCGAGATCCTCGAGGGCATCGAGCCCCCGGTGCCGCGGGCGTGGGTGGACGTCTTCCCCCTGATCCACCGCTCCGCCGGCCAGCTCGCGGACTACATGGAGCAGGCCGGGCTCGAGGTGGTGGACGTGTGGGAGGAGCGGCGAGTGCGGCGGGTCACGCCCGAGGCGTACCTGGCGCGGATCAACGCCGTCGCGAGCCACCTGTCGGCCGGCATGGACCCCGACGAGGCCGCCGGGCACGGGGCCCGGGTGATGCAGGGCGTGGTCGACGCGACGGGCCCGCGCGGGTTCGAGTACGCCTTCGTCAAGCTGTTCGGCGTGGCGCGCCGCCCCGGCTGAGCCGTTCCCGGACGCCCCCGCGCGGGGCGTCCGGTCGATCGCCGCCGCGGGAAAGTGGACCGCTCCTAAAGGGAATGCCCATGTCGCTCGATGATGGGTGTGAACCGCGAGAGCCCGCGTCACGGGCAGGAGGCTCGCGGACGTCACGTTCTCATGGAGGAGACACATGCTTGAGCGACTCCGCCGCCGCAGGGGCCAGGAGGGTTTCACCCTCATCGAGCTCCTCGTGGTGGTCATCATCATCGGCCTTCTGGCCGCGATCGCCATCCCGGCGTTCCTGGGCCAGCGCAACAAGGCCAACGACGCCGCAGCCAAGTCGCTGGTGCGCAACGCAGCGACGGCCATGGAGGCCTACTTCTCGGACGGCAACACCTACGCCGGCGCCACCGCCACGAACCTCGGCACGATCGAGCCGAACATCGTCTGGCAGACCACGGCCGCCGACGCCGCCCAGGACCAGGTCAACTTCGGCACCCCGACCGCGACCACGTTCACGCTCTCGACGGTGAGCAAGTCGGGCACGACCTACAGCTACGCCAAGAACCTCGGCGCCGCCGCGGGCACCTCGACCGTCGCCCGCACCTGCAACCCGACCACCGCCTGCACGTCCAACGGCGTGGCCGGTAGGTGGTAACAGCGCCCCGGCGCACCTGATCGAACGCGGACCCGTCCCTCGCGGGCGGGTCCGCGGCTCCACCGCTCCGACGAACCACCCCTTTCCGCCCGTCCTGGTCTCGGGATCGCCGAGCCAGGCTTCACTCGACGCAAGGAAGCGCTCGTGGCCTCGCCCGAACGGACTCGAGACATGATGAACAGCCGACACGCACTCGACACGGATCGCGTGCCCGGCGCGCGGCCGACGTTCGTAGCGTCCCGGGCCATGCGTCGCTCCCGTCGCCTCGTCGTCGCCCTGTCGGTCTGCATGCTCGCCGCCCCCGTCGTGGCCCAGGCCGCCGACCCGGCCTCCCCGGCCGCCGCGGCGCCCTCGCCGTTCAAGGCGGACCGCCTCTCGAGCCAGCCCTCGGGCCTGACGCCCGACAGCGCCACCACCCCCGTGCGCTACCCCGAGCAGTCCGTCGTGCTCACCTGGGGCGACGTGCCCAAGGCGGCCGGCTACCAGGTGGAGATCGCCGACAACCCGGGCTTCAGCAGCACGATCTGGTCGGCCGACACGTTCCAGCCCATCGCGGTCCCGGAGATCCTGCTGCCCGACGGCGCCTACTGGTGGCGCGTCCGGGCGGTGGACGAGGCCGGCACCCGCGGCATCTGGAGCGACGTGGCCCGCGTCGCCAAGACCTGGCCCAACACGATCTCGGGCTCGCGCATCAGCGCCACCCCGACGGGCGCGGCGGCCAGCTTCACGGCGCTCAACCCGTACCTGTTCTGGAACCCGGTCCCGGGCGCCAAGAGCTACGACGTCCAGGTCTCCCCGGGCGACCAGTTCAACAACGTGGTGTTCACGGGCACCAACCTGCCCGAGCCGTTCGCGACCCCCGGCGCCGTCGGCGCCCTCCCCGACGACGTCTACAGCTGGCGCGTCCGGGCGCGCGACCCCAACGACAACCTCGGTCCGTGGACCGTGGCCTCGACCTTCACCAAGGAGTGGACGCGGCCCAACCAGCTGGCGCCCGCCGACGGGACCACCACGGGCAACCTGCTCCTGGCCTGGGAGCCGATCGACGGCGCCCAGCAGTACCAGGTCCAGATCACCGACCTCGAGCACAACTACGTCGGCGGCCACCTCAAGGTCGACGCCCTCACCTCGGCCAACGGCTTCGTGCCGACCCTCGCCGAGGAGCAGGCCAACACCATGGCCCACGGCGACCTCTGGTGGCGGGTGCGGCCGATCATCGACGGCGTCTACGGCAAGTGGACCGCCGCCCCCGACCGGCAGATCGACTGGCAGTCGCCGTCCGGCGCCGGCTCGTCGACGGTCCTCAGCTCGACCGGCGACAGCGACACCGGCCTCTCGCCGATGCTGTCCTGGACCCCCGTGACCGGCGCGAACATCTACCGCGTCGACATCGCCAGCGACGCGGGCTTCACGAACATCCTCGAGAGCCAGATCACCTCGAGCACCTCGTGGGTCTCCCGCGCTCCGCTCCCCGACAACGTGCTCGGCACCGGCTACCACTGGCGCGTGGTCTGGGGTTCGGGCACGCTCGTGGACGTCCCCAACTGGATGGTCGACGAGGACCTGGTCCCGACGGCCCAGTTCGGCAAGCAGACCCGGGTCACCCTCGGCAGCCCCGCCGCGGGCGGCGTGGTCAGCGAGTCCCCGCTGCTCAGCTGGGGCTCGGTGCCGGGCATCGCCAAGTACGACGTCGAGCTCAGCCAGGACGGCCAGTTCCTCACGGGAACCACCCGCAAGGCCACCATCTTCGGCCTCGGCGCGGTCCCCGGCTCGATGGTCAACGAGGAGAAGCGGCTGCCCGAGGGCACCTGGAACTGGCGCGTGCGCGCGGTGGACGGCGGCGACAGGGGCCAGAGCTGGAGCTCGGTCGGCCGGTTCACCCTCACCTCCACGCGGCCCACCCAGAAGGCCCCCAACGACGGCGCCACCGTCGTCTACTCGCCGCTGATCCAGTGGACGCCGGTCTCGGGCGCCTGCGCCTACGACGTCCAGGTCGCCCGCGACCCGAGCTTCGGCAGCGACACCGAGGCCGCGACGCTGTCGACGGCACAGACCGCGATCGTGCCGCCCAAGGCCAAGATCACGACGCCGGGCGTCCACTACTGGCGCGTCCGCGCGAACTACTGCGGCGACGTCACCGGGCAGTGGTCGACGACGCGCAGCTTCCGCAGCGTCTTCCCGCCGGACTTCAACCTGAACTCGATCCCCTCGCGCGTGGACTACCGCACGCAGGTGGTCGTGGGCGGCCAGCTCAAGAACAACGGCGCGGGCGTGGCCAAGACCAAGATCCAGCTCGAGCGGCGCCTCTACCCGAGCGACACCTACCGGCCGGCCGGCTCCATCACCACCGGCCCCGGCGGCCGCTTCCGCTTCGCCCTCCGGATGAACCGCTCGGCCGACTACCGCCTCGTGTGGCGGGAGACCGAGAAGAACCCGCAGGGCACCGCCGCCTTCGGCATCGACGTGACCCCCCGCGTGAGCTTCCGCCTCGCGACCAGCCGCGTCGCCCGCCGGTCGGGCCTGCTGGTCAAGGGCAGCGTCTACCCCAAGCGCCCCGCGGTGATCCAGATGAAGACCTCCGACGGCTGGGAGACCGTGCGCGCCCTCTCGCCGAAGAAGGCCGGCCGGTTCGCCGTCTCGGTGCCCACGAGCAAGTTCGTCCCGGGCACCCACCGCCTGCGCCTGTACGTGCCGCGCGACGGCCAGCGCCGCTTCGCCACCGTCTCGAGCCGCCAGCGCGGCGTGCTCGTCTACGACCGGTTCGTCATCCGCTGATGCTGCTCGGCGCACCCACCGCCTACTGGGCGATCGTCGCCGGGGTCATGGGCCTCGCCCTGGGCTCCTTCGCGACGGTCGTGATCTCCCGCTGGCCGTCGGGCGGCTCGCTCGTGAGCCCGCGCTCGCACTGCACCAGCTGCGCGCGCACCCTCGGCCCGCTCGAGCTCGTCCCGGTGCTGTCGTGGGTCGCCCTGCGCGGGCGCTGCCGCGGCTGCGGCGAGGGCGTCTCCTGGCGCTACCCCGCCATCGAGCTCGCCAGCGCGGCCCTCGCGGCCGGCGCCATCGCCGGTTTCGGGCCGACCTGGGAGGGCCTCTCGGCCGCGCTCCTGGGCGTCGCCCTGGTGCCGATCGTGGCCATCGACCTCGAGCACAAGCTCATCCCCGACATCATCGTCCTGCCCGCCGCGGCGCTCTGCCTGGCCTTCGCGATCGCCGCCGACCCCCGCGAGTGGTGGGTCTCGGTCGCGGCCGCGCTCGGCGCGTCGGGCTTCCTCTTCCTGCTGTGGCTCGTCCACCCCGGTGGCATGGGCCTCGGCGACGTCAAGCTGGCGCTGCTCCTCGGCGCCGTCCTCGGTGCGTCGGTCGTCCCGGCGCTCCTGGTCGCCTTCGCCGGGGGCGCAGCCCTCGGTGTGGTGCTGCTGGCCCGGTACGGGTCGCGCGCCCGGAAGATGGCCGTGCCCTTCGGTCCGTTCCTCGCCGCCGGCGCACTGGCCGGCCTCTGGTTCGGCCCGGCAATGATCGGGTGGTACGCCGAGAGACTCGGCTGACCACCGCTGTGTTCGCCTCCCTGCCCTCCCCGACACGGACGTCTAGACCATGAGCACCGTCGTAGCCCTCGACATCGGCTCCAGCTCCATCGCCGGCGTCGAGCTCAAGACCGCACGCGAGCGGGTGACCCTCGCCAAGGCCGCGGTCGAGCCCCTTCCCCCGGGGCTCGTCCACGACGGCGAGATCGTGCGTCCGGATGAGCTCGCCGCGGAGATCAAGCGCTTCTGGCGCACCGCCCGGTTCTCCGGAAAGCGCGTCCGCCTGGGCGTGGCGAACCAGCGGGTCGTCGTGCGCACCATCGAGCTGCCGTTCCTCGACGACGACCGCGAGCGCCGTGCGGCCGTCGAGTTCGAGGCCGCCGAGCAGATCCCGATCCCGCCCGACCAGACGGTCGTCGACTCGCAGCCGGTGCTGCGGTTCGCGAACGAGGCCGGCGAGCGCGAGCGCCACGTCGTGGTCGCCGCCCACCGGGACATGGTGGAGGGGCTCGTCGCGACCGTGCGCCAGGCCGGCCTGACGCCGACCGGCATCGACCTCGAGGCCTTCGCGATCCTGCGGGCGCTCCTGCCGCCGCCGATGGTGATCGACGAGGGCTCCTCCGACACGGCGGCCGTCGCGGTCTGCCACGTCGGCGCCGAGGTCACGAACATGATCGTCTCGGTCGACCGGCGCTGCCACTTCACGCGCCTGGTCGGGTTCGGCGGCAGCCACCTGACCACCGCCGTCGCCGAGCGCACCGGCCTGCCCATCGAGGAGGCCGAGGCGGTCAAGACCGCGTGCGGCCTGCTCGGCGAGCCGCTCGACGGCTGGGACGAGGACACCGTCGCCGAGGTGCGTCACGCCCTCGCGCTCGGGGCCCGCCCGCTGGTGCGGGAGATCAGCCGCTCGCTCGAGTACTACCGCTCGCAGAGCTTCGCCCGGCCGATCGGCTCGCTGGTCATCTCGGGCGGCACCTCCCTGTGCAACGGGATCGACCGGTATCTCCAGCAGGGTCTGGGGATCCCGGTCGTGCTCGGCGACCCGGCCGGCCAGCTCGACTCGGCCGGCGGACTCACGCCCGACCTGGCCGCCCGCGCGGCCGTGGCCCTCGGCCTGGCGCTCGACGCGCCGGAGCGGTCATGAGAGCCGTCAACCTCCTCCCCCAGACCCAGCGGCGGACGCCCGGCTTCGCCGGCATGCGCACCCCGCTGATCGCGGCCGCCGCGGTCGTGGTGCTCGGTGGCATGGGCTTCTACGGCTACTCGGTCCGCGCCGACGCCAACGACGTCAAGGACCAGGTCGCCCAGGCCTCCGCGGAGCGCGACGCGCTGCGCGACCAGCTCGGCGCGTTCCAGCAGGCGCAGGCCCGCGTGGCCGCGCAGGCGGTCCGCCGCGGAGCGGTCGTCGGCCTCGTGGAGGGCCGCGTCAACTGGGAGCGGCTCGTCCGGGACATCTCGGCCGTCATGCCCCGCCAGGTGTGGCTCACCAACCTCAAGGGCGAGACCGACACGGCCGCGGCCACCACCGCCGCCGCGCCGACGCCCAACAACGCCAACGCGGTGGTGCCGCGCGGCATCCACCTCGACGGCTTCGCCTACACCCAGGACCAGGTCGCGCTGCTCATGTCGCGCGTGTCGACCGTGCCCGGGCTCGGTGAGCCCCGGCTCGCGACCAGCGAGACCCAGGATCGCGGCGACCGCACGGTCATCCACTTCGTCCTCGACATCCCCATCGATCAGCGCGCGCAGGACCGCCCGACCCTCACCCCGGTGACGGGCCAGCCGGCCGCCGCCACCACCGGAGTGACGCCATGAAGGTCAGCAAGCGCGACCTCGTCCTGCTCGCCGTGCTCGGTGCCATCGCCGTCGTCGGCGGCTTCTACTGGTTCGCCGTGAAGCCGGCCAAGGCCGACCTCAGCGCCCAGCGCGCGCAGCTCGAGCAGGTGCAGTCGGAGACCGGCGGCCTGCGCGACACGCTCTCGCGGCTGTCGACGTCCACGGTGAGCCCGGCGAAGCTGACGGCCGAGCGCCTGCGCCTGGCCAAGGCCCTGCCCGACTCCACCGAGACGCCCGGCATCGTGGTCCAGCTCCAGCGCCTGGCCGACCGCTCGAACGTCGAGCTGACCTCCATCAAGACGAACAGCTTCAGCGACTACGGGTCGATCCGCGGCACCGAGTTCGAGATCCGCGTGTCGGGCCGCTTCTTCGACACCGACGACTTCCTCTACCGGCTGCACCGCCAGGTCGCGGTCGACGAGAAGGACCGCCCGATCGTGGGCGGCCGGCTCTTCGCCACGACCGCGGTCGACCTGACCCTCGACCAGAGCGAGGGCGCCTCCGGCCCGGTGGGCGACGACGACAGCGTGGTCGCCACGATCCGCGTGGTCGCGTTCTCGAGCGTCCCCGGCGGCGCGGCGAGCGCGACGGCCGCGACGGCCGGCACCACGGTCGCCACGACCGATCCCGCGGCGGCAGCCGCCCAGACAACCGCGACGCCCTCCGGAGGTTCACAGTGATCCGCCGCCACCTCGTGCCGGCCGCCGCGTTCGCGGCCACGGCGCTCCTCCTCGCCGGTTGCGGCGGGGGAGGGGGCGACGACGCGTCCGCCCAGGGCGACGTGCCGGCGCCGGACGCCTCCATCGCGGTGGCCACCGGGGTCGGTGCCGACCAGTCGGCGTCGCTCGCGATCGCCGCCCTCGGCACGCCCGGGTCGGTGGACACCTCCGGCCTCGGCAAGACGCTCGACGGCTACGACAGCTTCGGCGCGCCGCACGACGCCTTCGCCCAGCAGGTCGACGACCAGGCGGGCTCGGGCTCCGAGGTCGACACCGGCGCGACGGTCCCGGCCGACACGCCGATCAACACCGACCCGCTGGTCGCGGTGCCGGGCGACGGGACCGGGACGCCTCCGTCGCCGACCACGCCCGACCCCGGCGCCGGCGCTCCGGTTCAGAACCCGCGCGCGCTCGAGGCCGACTTCGACGTCTCGGGCGAGCCCGTGGTCGCCCGCGAGGGCGACGCGATCCCGCCCGACACGCAGCAGTTCGTGGTCGAGACGATCGGCGCCACCGCGGTGACGCTGAAGCTGAGCGGGGGACTGCTGCCGGATGGCAGCGACACGGTCACGCTCGATGAGGGCGAGTCGATCACCCTCTACAACGCGACGGCGCGGCGCAGCTACAAGATCAAGCTGGTGGACGTCCGCGCGGTCTGACGCACGGCGGGGCGGCTCCCCGGGGGCCGTCCCGCGGTCCGCCCTCCGGCGGGCCCCCGCGGTTCAGCGGTGGCTCGGGTCGATCCCCTGGAGGGGCGGGGACGCGAGCGCATCGCCCACACGCCCGGCCACGGCGGCGGCCAGCCAGCCGACGGCGTCCTCGCGGTGCACATCGACGTCGACGACCGCGATCAGGCGGGTGAGGCCGTCGTCGCCGTCGTGCCGGACGACGCGCGGCTCGGCGTTCCATGGGCCGCCGGCCCGGGCGAGCGGGGCGCCGATCTCGTGCAGCGCGGCGGCGACCAGGTCGGGTTCGCGGGTGAGGAACTCGAGCCGGTGGCGGCGCAGGCCTCCGGGAAGGAGGCGGACCGCGGTGATCTGGCCGTTCGGCACGATCATGCGCTCGCCCCCCGGGCCCCGCAGCACCGTCGTCCGCAGCCCGAGCGTGCGCACCTCGCCGGTGTAGCCGGTGGGCTCGAGGCGGACGATGTCGCCGACCCCGTACTGGTCCTCGAAGAGGATGAAGAAGCCCGCGATGGTGTCGACCAGGAACCGCTGCGATGCGAAGCCGACCACGACCGCCACGAGCGCCCCTCCGCTGAGGGCCGCCGCCGCGCCCCCTCCGGCGAGCGCGAAGGTGATCGCCAGGAAGCCGGCGATGAGGACGATGTAGCGCAGGCTCGTCGCCAGGGCGGAGACCGCCGTCTGGGTCTGGCGGGCGCGCGGGCCCTCCGAGGCGCGGCTGCGTGCCACGAGCTTCGGCACGATCCACCCGATCACCCACAGCAGGATGGCCGTGACGACGAGCACGACGCCTGCCAGGGTGAGGCGGGCGGCCCACTCCGGCAGGCCGAAGACCGCGGCGGGGAGGGCGGGCACGCCGGCGATCATAGCCCTGGGCGCTCCTCGTCCTGGACGGTGAACGCCTGGACGCCCACGATCGCGAAGACGCGCATGCCGGGCATCTCCCACAGGTGCCCGTCCTGGGGGCCGAGCCGGCGCACCGTCACGGCGTCGGCGGCGAGGGCGTCGTCGATGAGCCCGGCCTGATCGCCCGCCAGCCGCGTGCGGAGCGCCTGCAGGTCGCGCATCGCCCCCGCGCGCTCGCGCGCCGTCATCGTCGCGGGCACGGGGGCGGCGAGCGGGCCGTCGTGGCTGCGCCAGCGCGTCAGCCGGGTGTCGAGCGCAGGGTCCTCGTCGGGCCGGCGCACGGCGGGCCGCGGCGGCGCTCCCGGCCCGTCGGAGGAGGAGATGCGCCCACCGGCCTCCCGTGCCCGCAGCCGCCGCCACGAGCGGGCCGTCGCCAGCCAGCGCCACGTGCCGCGTACGCGCTCCAGGATCGCCATCGCCCACTCCTCGCGGATGCCCGCCCAGCGCGGGTGTGGTGGAAGACTGCCACGCCAGGCCGGAGGGCTCCGCGGCCCCATTCCGGGGCGCCCCCGCCGAACCCGGGGCGCGGTGGTCCATTACACTCCTCCGTCGTGCCACTGACCTACCGCACAGCCGGGGAGTCCCACGGCCCCGCGCTCTTCGCGGTGCTCGAGGGGCTGCCCGCCGGCCTGCCGCTCGTGCCCGACGACATCGACGCCGACCTCGCGCGCCGCCAGCTCGGCTACGGCCGGGGCGGGCGCATGAAGATCGAGACCGACCGCGCGATCGTGAAGTCGGGGCTGCGCCACGGGCGCACCATCGGCAGCCCGCTGACGCTGGAGATCCCCAACAAGGACTTCGTCAACTGGGAGGCCGACCGCATGGCGGTGTGGGCGCCCGGCGAGGACGTCCACGTCGACCCGATCACCCTGCCGCGGCCCGGTCACGCCGACCTCGCGGGCATGCTCAAGTACGGCACCGACGACCTGCGTCCGATCCTCGAGCGCGCCAGCGCCCGCGAGACGGCGGCGCGCGTCGCCGCCGGCGGTGTCGCGAAGGCCCTGTTGCGGCGCTTCGGCACGGAGATCCGCAGCCACGTCGTGCGCATCGGCCCCGAGGCCGTGGGTCTGCGCGACGACCTGGTGCTCGCCGACTTCGAGGGCGTGGACGAGAGCCCGGTGCGCTGCCTCGACCCCGAGGCGTCGGCCCGGATGCGCGAGACGATCAAGGCCGCCGGGCAGGACCACAACACCGTCGGCGGCGTCTTCGAGGTGTGGGCCTTCGACGCGATCCCCGGGCTCGGCTCGCACGTGAGCGGCGACGCGCGCCTCGACGGCCGGCTCGCGCAGGCGATCATGGGCATCCAGGCGATCAAGGGCGTCGAGATCGGCGCGGGCTTCGAGCTCGGCCGCATCCCCGGCAGCGAGGCCCACGACGAGATCTTCCACGACCCCGCGCGCGGGTTCTTCCGCCGCACCAACCGCTCGGGCGGCATCGAGGGCGGGATGACGCACGGCGCCCCGGTGGTCGTGCGCGCGGTGATGAAGCCGATCAGCACGCTGAGCCGCCCTCTCGCCTCGGTCGATGTCGCCACCAAGGAGCCGACGAAGGCCTTCAAGGAGCGCTCGGACATCTGCGCGGTGCCCGCCGCCGCGGTGGTCGCCGAGGCCGCCGTGGCCTTCGTGCTGGCGCAGGCGCTGCTCGAGAAGTTCGGTGGCGACTCGATCGCCCACCTCGACGCGGCCGTCGAGCGCTACCGGGTAGAGATCGCGCAGTAGCCGTGGCGCGCTGGCTCGTACTGTCGGGATACATGGGGGCCGGCAAGACCTCGGTGGGCCGCCGCGTCGCCTCGCGGCTCGGGCGCGAGTTCGTTGACGCCGACCGCGCGATCGAAGAGCGTGCCGGGATGCCGATCCCCGAGATCTTCTCCCGCCGCGGCGAGCTCTGGTTCCGCCGCACCGAGGAGACCGTCATCCGCGAGCTCCTCGCGGGCGATCCCGGCGTGCTCGCACTCGGTGGCGGCGCCCTCGAGAACGTCCGCACGCGCGGCCTGGTGTCGCGCACGGCCGACGTGGTGTGGTTGCGCGCCAGCGTCGAGGTGGCCTGGTCGCGGGTGAAGGACTCCGACCGGCCGCTGGCCGACGATCAGGGGCGATTCGAGCGCCGCGCGCGCTCGCGCGAGGCCACCTACCGGGAGGCCGCCGACCTGGAGGTCGATGCGGACGGGCCCGCCGACGAGGTGGCGGCCCGGGTCGCGGCGTGGGCCCAGCGCGGAGCCTCCGGGGACGCCTCGTGAGCAGCACCGTCCCGGCGCCGGCCCTCTGGGCCGAGATCGGCACCGCCCGCTACCCGCTGCACCTCGGCAGCGGCCTGATCGACGGGGTCGGCGCGCTCTGGGCCGACCGCGGCCCGGTCGGCGCTGTGCTCCTGATCAGCGACGGCAACATCCCCGAGCTCTCGCGCCGGGTGCGGGCCTCGCTCCAGGACGCCGGGGTGCGCGTCATCACCACCACGGTCCCCCCGGGCGAGGGCTCCAAGTCCCTCGCCCAGGTCGAGCGGCTGACGCGCCTCGCGGCCGAGGCCGGCCTGCGCCGCTCGGACGCGGTCGCCGCGCTCGGCGGGGGGGTGGTCGGCGATCTGGCCGGATTCGTCGCGGCCACCTACCAGCGCGGCGTGCGGTTGATGCACCTGCCCACGACGCTCCTGGCGATGGTCGACTCGGCGATCGGCGGCAAGACCGGCGTCGACCTGCCGGAGGGCAAGAACTACGTGGGCGCCATCTGGCAGCCCGACCTCGTGGTGATGGACACCGACGTGCTCGCCACGCTGCCCCCGCGCGAGCTGGCCTGCGGCTTCGCCGAGGTCGTGAAGTACGGGATGCTCGACGGCCCCGAGCTCTTCGACCTGATCGAGGGCTGGCCGGCGCTGCCGGGGCCCGCCGACGAGCTGGTGGGCCTGATCCGGCGCTGCGTCGACCACAAGCTCCGCGTGGTGGCCGACGACGAGCGCGATCTCGGCGTGCGGGCGTCGCTCAACCTCGGTCACACCGTCGGGCACGGCATCGAGGCGGCGGCCGGATACGACCGCTACCGCCACGGCGAGGCGATCTCGCTGGGCCTGCTGGCGGCGCTGCGCCTGTCGGAGTCGACCGTCGGCCTCGATCCCTCCTGGCGCCCCCGCGTCGCCGAGATCCTCACGCGCCACGGCCTGCCCACACGCCTCGATCCCGCCGTGCCGACGCCGGCGATCCTGGAGGCCATGGGCCGCGACAAGAAGGCCGACGCCGGGGCGCTCAACATGGTGATGGTGGCCGCCCCCGGGGACGTGCGCCTGCGCGTCAGCCCCCCCGGCGACCGGGTGGTCTCGGCCATCGAGGAGCTGCGCCGGTGAGCCGGCCGCTGCGGATCGCCCTCCTGCACGGGCCCAACCTGAACATGCTCGGGCGCCGGCCGTCCGCGCACTACGGCACGCTTACCCTCCGCGAGCTCGAGGACCGGGTGCGGGGATGGGGAGAGGAGCGGGGCATGACCGTCGGGTGCTTCCAGACCAATCACGAGGGCGCGTTCCTCGAGCACGTGCACGGACTGGCCGGGATGGTCGACGGCGCGGTGGTGAACCCCGGCGCCTGGACCCACTACCAGTGGTCGATCCGCGATGCGCTCGAGGTGATGGGCGCCCCGTTCGTGGAGGTCCACCTCTCCGACGTCGAGGCCCGCGAGCCGCACCGGCGGGTGTCGGTGGTGCGCGACATCGCCTCGGCGGCCGTGTGGGGCAAGGGCCCCGACGGCTACCGCGAGGCGCTCGACCACCTCGCGGAGACGCTGTCGTGAGCGGCGCGCTCGTCGCGCGCCAGGAGCGTCTCCTGGCCGTCCTCGCGGAGCGCGGCCTCGGCGCCATGCTGGTCACCAGCCCGGCGAACGTGCGCTACCTCACCGGGTACGTCGGCTCGAACGGCATCGCGGTGATCGGCGGAGGGGGCCGCGTGCTGATCACCGACTCCCGCTACGCGGTCAGCGCGACCGAGCAGGTCCAGGGGGCCGAGGTGATCGTCGGCCGGCGCGACCTGCTCGCCGACGTCGCGGCGGCCGTCCCCGGCGTCGCCGCCGGGGGGGCGCTCGGCATCGAGGCCGACGATCTCACGCTGACGCGCCACGAACGCCTGGTGGAGATGCTCCCCGGCGTCGAGATGACGTCCACCCGGGCGCTCGTCGAGGAGCTGCGCGAGATCAAGGACGAGGCCGAGATCGCGACGATGCGCGAGGCCGCCGCGGTGGTCGACCGCGCCCTCGAGACCGTGCTCTCGGGCGGCCTGGTCGGGCGCACCGAGCGCGAGGTCGCCTTCGCCCTGCACGGGGCCATGCTCGCCGAGGGGGCCCAGGAGCCCAGCTTCGCCACCATCGTCGCCGCCGGCCCGCGCGGGGCGCGGCCGCATCACGTGCCGGGTCCCGACCCGATCCCCGCCGGCACGCTGGTCGTGATCGACATGGGCGCGGTGGTCGACGGCTACTGCTCCGACATGACCCGCACGGTCGCCACCGGTCCGCTGACGCCGAAGCTCACCGAGATCTACGCGGTCTGCCTCGAGGCCCAGGAGGCCGCCCTCGCGGCCGCCGCGCCCGGCATGAGCGGTGCCGATCTCGACGCCGTCGCCCGCGCGCGCATCGTCGCCGCCGGGTACGGTGACGCCTTCGGACACGGGCTCGGGCACGGAGTCGGGCTCGTGATCCACGAACGACCCGGTGTGCGGCCGGAGAGCAGCGACGCCCTGAGGGCCGGCATGGCCATCACGATCGAGCCGGGGATCTACCTCGAGGGCGAGGCCGGGGTGCGGATCGAGGACCTGATCGTGTTGAGGGAGGGCGGTGCGGAGCTGCTGTCGCACACCTCCAAGGAGCTGAGGACCGTCGCATGAGATCGACCAGGGGGCGCAGAGGATGATCACCACCAACGACCTGAAGAACGGCTACGTGCTCGACATCGACGGAGAGCTCGTCAGCGTCGTCAGCTTCCAGCACGTCAAGCCGGGCAAGGGCGGCGCGTTCGTCCGCACCAAGCTCAAGAGCATGAGCTCGGGTGCGGTGGTCGAGCGCACCTTCCGGGCCGGCGAGAAGGTGGAGCGGGTCACCACCGAGAGCCGCACGATGCAGTTCCTCTACCGCGACGGCGACCAGCTGCACCTGATGGACAACAGCACCTACGAGCAGATCCCGGTGCCGTCCTCGCTGGTCGAGAACGACGACCTGCTGGCGCCCAACACCGACGTCCAGGTGCTCTTCGTCCGCGACGCCCCGATCCGGGTCGAGCTCCCCACGTTCGTCGAGCTCGAGGTCACCCAGACCGACCCGGGCGTGAAGGGGGACACCGTCTCCAACGTCCAGAAGCCCGCGACGGTCGAGACCGGCGCGGTCATCGACGTCCCGCTCTTCGTCAACGAGGGCGACCGGCTCAAGATCGACACCCGCACCCGCGCCTACTCCGCGCGCGCCTAGTGCTCCGTCCCGGACGCCACGCGGCGCTCTCGGGCCGCCGTGCGGGAGGTTCCCCCGGGAACCGCCTCCCGACCTCCGACTCAGGATACTAGTGTCCCCTATGCCAGTGAGGACCGGATCATCGAAGGGAGACACGTGACGCCAGCATCCGACGTGGTCGGCTATGTCGATGCCACCCTGCGCGACCTCGCCCCGTTCCCGTGGGGCACGGCCGTCGGCACCGACGACCTCGCCGCCGCGGCGGCCGCCCTCTCGGAGGTCGGCGCCCGGGTCCTGGAGGCCCTCGACGCGCGCTGTGCGCGCGCGGCCCTCGAGGCGCGCTCGGAGAGCCCGTGGGACCGTCTGCGCGCGGTGCTCCGCGAGGCCCATGGCACGCCGGTCGGCGTCGTCATCGGCGCGCGCAACCTCTGGGGCGACCGGCCGCTGACGCCCGACGTGGTGCGGCGGTTCGTCCTCTGCGCGGTCGACTCGGGCGCCTCGCGCGTCCGCGCCACCGACCCCCTGAACGACCCCGACGCCCTGCTGCCGGTGGCGCGTGCCTGCGAGGAGGCGGCGGCCGAGTTCGTGCCGACGCTGATCGTCGGCCCGGCGCCCGCGATGGACGACCCGCGCTGGATCGCGGAGGCCGTCGCGCTGGCCTCGCTCCCCGGGGCGGCCACCCTCTGCCTGTCCGACGGCGCGGGTCACATCTCCCCGGCCGCCCTCGGGCGCCTCGTGGAGGCCGTCGCGGCCGCCACCGGGCTGCCGATCGAGGTCCAGGTCCAGGCCCCCGGCGGCCTCGCGCCGCTGTCGGCCACCGCCGCGGTCCTCGCGGGTGCGTCCGCCGTGCAGGCCTCGGCCGGCCCGGTCGCCCTGGTGTCGGCGCGCCCCTCGGCCGAGACCCTTCGCGCGGCCCTCGTGGGCGGCACCCGCACGCTCGACTGCCAGCCCTCGGCGCTCGACCGCGCCGCCCGGGTCGTCGGCCCGATGCTCCCGGCCGACCGCCTGCGCCAGGCGGCCGCGGCCGTGTTCGGCCCTGCCGTCGCCGTGCCGCCGGCGCTCGAGGCCGGTCTGATCTCCCGCCTCGGCCGCCTCGGGCTGTCCCGCAGCCTGGTGGCCGTGGCCACCGAGTCGGCGGCCGTCGCGCGCGACGTCGGCGCCGCCACCCTGGCCTACCCGCTCGGCTCGGCGATCCTGGCCCAGGCCGCGCGCCACGTGATCGAGGGCCGCCGCTGGGCCGAGATCGAGCCCGAGCTCGTGCCGATCATCCTCGGCCGCGCCGGCCGCCTGCGCGGCCCGGTCTCCGACGCCGCGCTCGCCATCGCGACCGCGGAGGACCCCGGCATCCCGCCGGTGCGCGACCTCGCCGCCGTCTCCGAGGAGGCGCCCCAGGGCCTCTCCGACGAGGATCTCGTGCTGTGGGCGATGTTCGCCGAGGGCACCGAGCAGGTCGTGGCGCGGCGTCGCTCGCTCGGCGCCGAGGCGGCCAACCGACCCGGGCAGCCCGCCATCGACCGCGAGCTGCTCGACACCCTCGTGGACGTGGTCGAGGCCTCCGACG
>JAEMRL010000010.1 GCA_016463385.1 Thermoleophilia bacterium | reverse complement strand
ATCGAGGGACCGTCGGCGCCCCTGACCGACGTCGCGGAGGACGACTGGGACCGGGTGATCGCCGTCAACCTGAAGGGCGTCTGGCTCTGCATGCGCCACGAGATCCCGGCGATGACGGCGATCACCCGGTCCCAGTCGTCCTCCGCGACGTCGGCCAGGGGCGCCGACGGTCCCTCGATGCCGGCGTTGTTGAAGGCCCAGTCGAGTCGTCCGAAGGCCTCGAGCGCCGCCGCGACCATGCGCTCGGCGTCGCCCGGCCGCGAGACGTCCGTGGGGACGAACAGCGCCCGGTGCCCCTGGGCGCGCAACTCATCGGCCGCCTCCGCGCCGGCCGCGCCCGGAAGGTCGGCGATCACCACCGCGGCGCCGCGACGGGCGAAGGCGTCCGCCGCCGCGCGGCCGATGCCGGCGGCGCCCCCGGTTACGATGGCGACCGGCGCCGCACCCGTGGAGCTGGACATGACCGCCTCCTGGTTCGTGATCCGGACGCGGCGTGCGCGTCTCGAGAGGGACGCTATGCCCGTCTGCTCCACCCCGCGTCGTGCGCCCCCCGGATGGGCGCTGCGGGCTTCCACCCGGTCGGCCCGTCCGCGAAGCGGCCGCGGCCGTGCGCTACGATCGGCGCCCCCGGAGAGGTGTCCGAGCGGCCGAAGGAGCGCGCCTGGAAAGCGCGTAGACGGGTTTCCCGTCTCGAGGGTTCAAATCCCTCTCTCTCCGCTGATCCGGTCGGGATGCCGGTCTGATGAGGCATCTCGACCGGGGTCGTCGTGCCGCCGGCCTGCTCTGGATCGCGCCCGAGTCCTCCGGCGCGGAGCGCTCAGGCCGGGCCGATCCCGGCGAGGCGGGGGACGACCTCCTCGCCGAGCCGGCTCACGACGCCCACCGGGTCGGGGCCCCTCGGCATCACCTGGACGTGCTCGACCCCGAGCCGGGCGTACTCGTCCATCTCCGCGAGGAAGGCGTCGACGTCGGCGAGCGGGTCGCCGAGGGCGAGGATCGTCTTCGTGATGCTCGCCGGATCGCGACCCTCCGCCTCGCAGTGGCGGTCGAGGACCTCGATCTTGTGGCCGATGACCGCCGGGCTGATCCCGAAGAAGTTCCACCCGTCGGCGTACCTGGCGACGAGCCGCAGGAGCTTCCGCTCGCCGCCGCCGCCGACGATGATCCTGGGCGCGGGCTCCTGGAGCGGTTGCGGGGAGCAGATCGTCTCGGCCAGGCGGTAGTGCCTGCCCTCGAAGGGGCCGTCGTCGTCGCTCCACATCTGGCGGCAGATCTGGAGCGTCTCCTCGAGACGCTCGAGCCGCTCCGGCACGGGGGGGAACGGGACGCCGAGCCCCGCGTGCTCGCGCTCGTACCAGCCCGCCCCGATCGCGAGCACCGCGCGGCCCCCCGAGAGGACGTCGAGCGTGGTCACCTGCTTGGCGAGCAGGCCCGGATGCCGGTAGGTGACACCCGTGACCAGGAGGCCGAGGTCGATCGTGCGCGTCTGGCCGGCGACGAAGCCGAGGGAGGTGTAGCCCTCGAGCATCGGTTCCTCGGGACCGCCGAAGTCCTCCATCTGGAACCAGTGGTCCATCACCGAGAACCACGCGCAGCCGCCCTCCTCGGCTGCTCGTGCGGTCGCGGCAAGCGTCGGGGCGATGGCCGCCGGGCCGCCGGGCAGCGTGAAGTCGACGAAGTGGACGCCGAGTCGCATCAGGCGGCCACCGGCGACGGGTGGTGCGCGGCGGTGAGGGTGCCCGGGCGACCCGCGGCTGCGGTGCGGCCGGAGGGGCCGTGCGGATCCCGGAGGGTGCGAGGTGTGGTCGTCATGGTTCGATGATGCTCCGCCGCGCGCGTGCGTGAAAGGGGAGCGTCGATCCAGGGATCGGCGATCCCCGGATGGGCGCCGGGCCAGGGATCGGCGGTCCCTGGCTGGGGAGGCCGCGCCCCCGCATAATCGGCGCATGGACCGGGCCCAGCTCGCGGACTTCCTCCGCCGCCGCCGCGAGGCGCTGCAGCCCGAGGACGTCGGGCTGGCGAAGGGCCCGCGCAGGCGCACCAGCGGCCTGCGCCGCGAGGAGGTCGCGGCGCTCTCGAACATGTCGACCGACTACTACAGCCGCCTGGAGCAGCAGCGCGGGCCACAGCCGTCGGTGCAGATGCTCGCGGCCATCGCGCGCGGGTTGCGCCTCACCCAGGACGAGCGGGACCATCTGTTCCGCCTCGCCGGGCACACCGCCCCGCCGCGCGCCGGGAGCGCCGATCACGTCAACCCGGCCCTCATGCGCGTGCTCGACCGCCTCGACACGCCGGCGCAGGTCGTCTCCGAGCTCGCCGAGACCCTCGTCCAGAATCCGCTGGCGGTCGCACTCCTCGGGGATCAGACCTCCTACGAGGGCCCTTCGAGGAGCCTTTACTACCGCTGGTTCACCGACCCGGCCGTGCGATCGTTCTACCCGGAGGAGGACCACGAGCGCCACACGCGGACCTGGGTCGCCACCCTCCGCGCAGTCCTGGCCCGGGGGGGACCCGGCTCGAGGGCCGCCGACCTGGTCGCTCGCCTGCGCGAGGAGAGCGAGGAGTTCAGCACGATCTGGGACGACCACGAGGTGGCCGTGCACACCAGCCAGCGCAAGCGGATGGTGCATCCGTCGGTCGGGACCATCGAGCTCGACTGCCAGGTGCTCGTCGCGGAGCACCAGGCGCAGTCACTCCTCGTCTACACGGCGACGCCGGGGACCGAGGACTACGAGAGGCTGAAGCTCCTCTCGGTGATCGGCGTCCAGCGATTCGAGAGGTTTCCGGTTCGGCCTCGGTCCGATCGATAACGAGGACCTATCGACGCGCGACCGATCGGTCTTGGACCGGGGCGACACCACCGGACTAGCGTCCCCGGCAGTGGTCCGCCGTCGCCGCCGATGGTGGTGCGGCGTCACCGGGAGACGAGATCAGGGGGGCCGGATGGCGCGGGTGACGTACATCGAGGAGGCGACGACCGAGGATCCGACGGTCCGGGCGGCCTTCGAGCGGATGGTCGCCAAGCGGGGCAAGGTGACGAACATCTACAAGGCGCTCGCCCACAAGCCGGCGATCCTGGCGGCGATGGGGCCGTTCGTCGCGGCCGTCCAGCAGCCCGACGAGATCGACGCGAAGCTGAAGGAGCGGATCATCCTCCGCGTCTCGATGCTGAACCGCTCGGCCTACTGCACCCATGCCCACGAGCAGATCAGCGCGAAGATGGGCTTCACCCCGATCGAGATCGCCGAGATGCGCGACCCGGCCTCGGCGGACATCGGCGACGACGAGCGGGCGGCGCTGGCGTACGCCGAGGAGCTGACGCTGCGGCCGGGCGCGATCTCGGACGCCGTGTACGCGGACCTCAGCCGCTTCTTCAGCGAGTCGCAGATCGTCGAGATCACGATGATCGCGGCGCTCTACAACATGGTCAACCGCTTCAACGAGGCGCTCAAGCTCGACCCCGAGGCGTACTGAGACGGTGGAGCCCGGCCGGGGTCCGGGCTCCACCGTCTCCGTGTCGGGTCGTCTCAGGCGTCCAGGAAGAACTGCATCCCGTAGCGCGGGGCGGCCTCGGCGTAGCGGGCGCCCACCTCGGCCATGTTGTCCGGGCAGGGCTGGCTGAGGTCGTAGGCCCGCTCGAGGGTCTCCTCGAAGAACCGCTCGATGCCGGCGGGGGTGAAGGTGAGGATCATCTTCATGGGCTCGTCGGAGAAGTTGCGGAAGCAGTGGAGCTCCCCCCGGGGGATGTTCACGAAGTCGCCCGGCCGGGCCACGATCCGCTCGTCGCCCAGGCGGAACGTGGGCGTGCCCTCCAGCACGTAGAACGTCTCGTCCTCGTCGCGGTGGATGTGCGGCGGGGGACCACCCTGCGGGGGCACGATCGCCAGCATCGAGAAGTAGGCCCCGCCCGACTCCTCGCCGGTGACGAGCCAGGTGTAGATGTCGCCCGGGCCCCAGAACGATGCACCGGCGGCGTGGGCGCGGTGGAAGAGGGCGGGCTCCGGAAGCGTGGTCTGCATCATCGTCTCGGTCCTTTCCCGGCGTCCGAGGCGCTACGCTCTAACGAACGCTAATCAACAGATGCAAAGAGGAAAGTTGCAAGACGAACTATCTGATGCGCAATCAAACCTGTCAAGCCCCGATCCCGACGCGCTCGCCGCCTGGCGTGTCTTCTTCGAGTGCGCCCTGGCGCTCCCGGACATCCTCGACGCCGAGCTCGAGCAGGCCGTACAGCTCCCGTTCCGCTGGTACGACGTGCTCGTCCACCTCGAGGAGGCGGGCCAGGGGGCGCCGATGAACGAGGTCGCCAGCCGCATCCTGGCGAGCAAGAGCGGGCTCACGCGGGTGATCGACAAGATGGAGAAGGCGGGCCTGGTGCGGCGCGAGCGCCCCGAGGACGACCGGCGCGTCGTGCTGGTGCACATGACCGACGAGGGCCGGGCGACGCTGCAGAACGCCCGGCTGTTCCACCGCGACGGCATCCGCCGCAACTTCACCGAGCACCTGACCCCGGCCGAGCTGAAGGCGCTGGCGAAGACGCTCGAGAAGGTGCGGGGCCACGTCCGACCGATGCGCCCCGGCCGCGTGACCGGCTAGGAGGGACCCGCCGCGCCGGTGATCCGCCTGCCCTACCGGCCGCCGTTCACCACGGGGCCGATGGCCCGGGCCATCGCGGCGCACGCGGTACCGGGGCTGGAGGTCGCGCACCACGGCGCCGAGCACACCCGGGTCGTCCACGCTCCCGGTGGTCCGGCCGTGGTGAGGGTGGTCCTCGACGCCGCGCCGGGGGTGGTGTCATGCGACGTGCGCGCTGCCGACCCCGACGACGTGCCCCATGTGGTCGGGATGGTGCGCGGCTGGCTCGACCTCGACGCCGATCCGGCCGAGGTCGCCGCCGCGTTCGGCGCGGATCCGGTGCTCGCGCCGCTGGTGGCCGCCCGGCCGGGGCTGAGGATCCTCGGCTCGGTGGACGGGTTCGAGACCGCGGCCCTCGCGATCCTCGGCCAGCAGGTCTCGCTCGCCGCCGCCCGGACCTTCGCGGGGCGGCTCGTGGCCGCGTTCGGGACGCCGGCCCCGGAGGGGATGACGGCCTTCCCGGAGCCCGCCGATCTGGCCGCCGCCGGGCCCGAGGCCATCCGTGCGGCGGTCGGCGTCACCGGGGCACGAGCGCGATCCCTCCACGGGTTCGCCGAGGCGGCCGCCGCCGGGCTCGATCTCGGCCCGGGCGCCGATCGCGCCGCCACACGTTCGGCCCTCCTCGCCCTGCCCGGCATCGGCCCGTGGACCGCCGACTACGTCGCCCTGCGTGCGCTGGGCGACCGCGACGCCTTCCCTTCGGGCGACCTGGTGCTGCGCCGCGCCCTCGGAGGGGTCACCGCCCGCGGGGCGGCGCTGATGGCCGAGGCCTGGAGGCCGTGGAGGGCCTACGCGGCGATCCACCTCTGGACGCGCGAGGTCTTCTCATGATCCCGTCTCACGGATGGGCCGCCGCCGTCGTTCCCCCGGCATGACCGGAACCGTCGAAGGAGCACCCCCATGACCGGCGCCGCCCTGCAGCGGATCACCCACGACAGCCCGCTCGGCCCGATCGCGCTGGAGGCCGGGCCCTTCGGCCTGATGGCGCTCCGCTTCGACGACGAGGCCGCGGTGACGGACGCCGCCGGGACGGCCTCGCCCGCGCTCGCTCGGGCCGCCGCCCAGCTCGACGAGTACTTCGCCGGCCGGCGCACGGCCTTCGACCTGCCGCTCGACCTGCGCGGCGGGCCCCTGGAGATGCGCGTCTGGAGCGAGCTGCGGCGCATCCCGCACGGGACCACGGTGAGCTACGGGCAGCTGGCCGAGGCCGTCGGCCGCCCGGACGCGGTGCGGGCGGTGGCGGGGGCGGTCGCCCGCACGCCCATCCCGGTGGTGATCCCGTGCCATCGCGTGATCGGCGCCGACGGCGCTCTGCGCGGCTACGTGGGCGGCCTCGAGCGCAAGGCGGCGCTGCTCGCAGCAGAGGGCGCGGCCGCGGTCGCCGCCACCGCGGCGCCGCAGCTCGAACTGCTCTGAGCACCCGGCCCGTCGTTCGGGACCGGGTGATGCCCGGTGGTATCCTGCGCCCCCCGGGCAGTTAGCTCAGCGGGAGAGCACTCGCCTCACACGCGAGGGGTCACTGGTTCGATCCCAGTACTGCCCACTTCAGAAAGCCTCGTCACGACGGGGCTTTCGCCGTTTTCGGGCAGCGATTCGGGAAGCCGCCACCTGCATAGAGCACCGAGCCGGGGCGGCTCGTCGACGCCGGGCTCGTCGTCCGGGACGGGCAGGGCCGAAGCACCGGCTACCACGCGAGCGAGGACCTCCGGCGAATCGTCTCGGACGCGTCGTCCTCCGGAGCGGAGTGAGCCGGGAGCCGCGGCGCGCCTCCGGCCCACGACGTCCGATCACGGCGGGAAGCGGCGTCTCCCTCCGCGCGTAGTCTCCCTGCACCCGCGGGGGCGCGGGTCTCCCGACGACATTGGAGACGGTCATGGCTCAGCATGGTTCAGGGCGGAGTGGATCGACCTGGCGGACGGTCATCGCGACGGCTCTGGCGGCCGGCGTGGTCGCGACCCCGGCGTATGCGGAGACGGTGGAGGCGTCGGGGATCGGGCAGGCGCGGGTGCGCGTCAGCGCGCCTCTCACGCAGCTGAAGATCGCCCGCGCCGTCGAGCGGGCGCGCACGCTGGCCGTGCCGCGCGCGTTCATCAACACCCAGGTCCAGGCGGCACGCTACGCGTCTGCCGCCCGGCTGACCCTCGGCGCGGTCCTCTCGATCGGCGAGCCGCCGCCCGGGCCGGACCCCTCGCCCGCGAACACCGTCGCCCGCTTCGGCGGCAACCGCTACTGCGGCCCGGTGACGACCGCGACCCGCCAGACGGTGGACGGTGAGCGCGTGGTGACGCGTACGACGCGCTACCGCTGCTTCGCCCCGCGCTTCGTGCTCGTGCGGATGTCGGTCACCTTCGCCGCCGCCCCGGCGCCGCCTGTCTGACCGCGCTCCTCTGACGATCTCGCGAGGCGAGCCTTCCGAGCGACTACCCTTCGGGGGATGAGCTCCGACCCGACCGTCGCACCCGAGGCCGCCCGCCGGCGGACCTTCGCGATCATCTCCCACCCGGACGCCGGCAAGACGACGCTCACCGAGCGCCTGCTGCTGCAGGCCGGGGCGATCGATCTGGCGGGCGCCGTGCGCGCGCGCCGCGGCGGCGCGGGGGCGCGCTCGGACTGGATGGAGATCGAGCGCACGCGCGGCATCTCGGTGACCTCGGCGGCCCTGCAGTTCACCTACCGCGGCCACGTCTTCAACCTGCTCGACACCCCGGGCCACAAGGACTTCTCCGAGGACACCTACCGGGTGCTCACCGCCACCGACACCGCGATCATGGTGATCGACGCGGCCAAGGGCCTCGAGCCCCAGACGCTGAAGCTCTTCCAGGTCTGCCGCACGCGCGGCACGCCGGTGATCACCTTCGTCAACAAGCTCGACCGGCCGGGCCGCGACCCGCTGGAGCTTCTCGACGAGATCGAGCGCGAGATCGGCCTGCGCCCGACCCCGGTGACGTGGCCGGTGATGGACGAGGGCGCCTTCCTCGGCCTGGTCGACCGCGTCTCGGGGGCCCTCGAGCCCTTCGGCCGCATCGGCACGGCCGCGCCGACGGCGCAGGCGCCGGTGGCCGACTGGCGGGCTCACGAGGCCTTCACGCCGGTCATCCGCGATCGCCTCGGCGACGAGCTCGACCTGCTGAGCGGCGTCGGCGCCGACCACGACGACGAGCAGTTCCGCGGCGGCGAGACCACGCCGGTCTACTTCGGCGCCGCCCTCGGCGACTCGGGCGTGCGCCACCTGCTCGACTCGGTCGTCGACCTCGGCTGCGCACCGGGGGCCTGGGAGACCGCGACCGGCGGGACGGTACGGATCGAGGACCCCTTCTCGGGCTTCGTCTTCAAGGTGCAGGCCAACACCGACCCGCGCCACCGCGACCGGCTGGCCTACATCCGCGTCTGCTCGGGCCGCTTCGAGCGGGGGATGCAGGTGCACCACGAGCGCACCGGGCGCACGATGGCCCTGCGTCACGCCCATCAGCCGTTCGGCCAGGAGCGCCTGCCGCTCGATGAGGCCTTCCCCGGCGACGTCATCGGCCTGGTCAACGCCTCGGGCCTGCGCCCGGGCGATGCGATCTCCGCCGGCGACCCGGTCCGCTTCCCGCCGATGCCCCGATTCGCCCCGGAGCACTTCGCCGTGGTGCGAAGTCGCGACTCGAGCCGCTACAAGCAGTTCCGCCGCGGGTTGGCCGCCCTCGACGAGGAGGGCGTCGTGCAGGTGCTGCGCGACCCCCAGCGCGGCGACCAGGAGCCGCTGCTCGCCGCCGTCGGCCCGATGCAGTTCGAGGTCGCGCTCGCGCGCCTCGAGGCCGAATTCGGGGCACCCACCCAGCTCGATCCGCCCCGGCACATGGTCGCCCGCGAGACCGACCAGGCCGGCTCGGAGCTGCTGCGCCGCGACGGCGTGAGCGTGCTGCTGCGCGAGTCGGGCGAGCTGGTCGCCCTCTTCACCAGCACCTACCGGCTCGAGAGCTTCGAGCGCCACCGTCCCGAGGTCAGTCTCACCCCCCTGCTCGCAGGCTGAGTTCCGCCGGTTCCGCCCCGGGGCGCGGGCGGCGCGTGATGAGGTCGAGGGCGATCCCCGCCGGCATCTCCAGGTCGTGGGCGGCGAGCAGGTCGTCGTCGGCGAGCACGTCGTCGGTCGGCGCGTCGGCCACCAGCCGGCCCGCCGAGAGGATCAACGACCGCTCGCAGAGCTCGGCCGCGAACGGCAGGTCGTGGGTCACGATCAGCATCGTCCGGTCGATCTCGGCGAGCAGGCCCACCAGCTCGCGGCGCGCTCGCGGATCGAGGTTCGCCGACGGCTCGTCGAGCACGAGCAGCATGGGGTCCATCGCGAGCACGGTGGCGATCGCCACGCGGCGCCGCTGTCCCTGCGAGAGCTGATGCGGCGCACGGTCGGCGGCGTCCGACATCCGCACCGCGGCGAGGGCCGCGTCGACGCGCGCCGCCACCTCGTCGCGGCCGAGGCCCATGTTGAGCGGCCCGAAGGCCACGTCCTCGTGGACCGTCGGCATGAAGAGCTGGTCGTCGGGGTCCTGGAACACCAGGCCCACCCGGGCGCGCAGCTCCCCGAGGGAGCGCCGGCAGACCTCGAGCCCGGCCACCTCGAGCGCGCCGGCGGTCGCGGTGAGGAGGCCGTTGAGGTGCAGCATCAGCGT
This sequence comes from Thermoleophilia bacterium, assembly GCA_016463385.1. GTDB lineage: Bacteria > Actinomycetota > Thermoleophilia > Miltoncostaeales > Miltoncostaeaceae > Miltoncostaea. The sequence goes on along the minus strand of JAEMRL010000010.1, from coordinate 7,275 downwards.
CGTCTTGCCGGCGCCGTTCGGCCCGAGCACCGCGACCCGCTCGCCGTGGCCGATGTGGAGGTCGATGCCCTCGAGGGCGAGGTGCCCGCCGGGGTAGCGGTGGGTCAGCCCGCGGGCGTGGACGGCGCAGCTCATGAGATCACCCGGAGGGGGAGGAGGGTCAGGAGGATGAGACCGACGAACACGGCGTCGGCGCGCGCGAGGCGCAGCGGGTCGAGGCGCGGCATGCGGCCGCTGTAGCCGCGGGCGAGCATGGCGAGGTAGATCCGCTCGCCGCGGGAGAAGGTGCGCAGGAACAGCGCGGTGGCCATCCGCCCGAGGGCGGCCGCCTGCAGCGCGGTGCGCGGGCGGTAGGCGCGCGAGGCGAGCGCCGAGCGCATCCGGCGCAGCTCCTCGGCGATCACGAACAGGTAGCGGTACATGAAGGCCGCGATCAGGGTCAGCAGGCGCGGCACCCGCATGGTCTCGAGGCCGCGGATGATCGCCGGCACCGAGGTCGTCGCGCCCAGCAGGACGGCGCTGACCGTCCCGATCGTCGCCTTGGCGGCGACGGAGCCGAGCACCTCGAGCCCCTCGCGCGAGACGTCGAGGGGGCCGAGCGAGGCGACCACCTCGCCGCCCCGGAAGAAGGGGATGAACGCGGCGACGACGATGACCAGCGGCAGCACCACCCGCGCGCGCACCCAGATCACGCGCGCGGGGACGCGGCCCGCCGCCGCCACCGCGGCGAGCACCAGCCCGCACGCCACCCAGACCTCCCAGGCGGAGATGGGCGTCGAGACCCCGACCAGCGTCACGGCGACGAGCCCGACGATCTTCGCCCGGGGGTCGAGGCGGTGGACCCGGCTGGTGAGGTCACCGACCGGTCCACCGCCCGCGTGGTCGTGCGATCCGCTCACGGCGCGGTCGCGCCCTCCGCCCCGCGCGTGCGGCGGAGCCCCCACGCGATCCCGTAGCCCACCAGGAAGATCCCGAGCGTGCCCACGAACCCGGCCACGCCGGTCGCGAGGCGCTCGTCCGCGATCCCCGGGAACGCGTAGTCGGGGATCGGGGAGTCCTCCTGCACCGCGTGCAGGCCGCCCTCCTCGAGGAAGCCCGTGTCGCCGGCGACCCTCTCGAGGCCATCGGGCTGCGGCGACGCGTAGGGGGAGACGGCCGTCGCCAGCCCGACGGCCAGGGCGAGCGCCAGCACGGTGAACACCACCACGGGCATGCGGGTCATGACGCCACCTCGGCGGCCGGCGTGAGCGGGGCGGTGGAGAGGGGGCCGAAGCCGGCCCCGTCGATCAGGTCGGGCCGGGTGGCGAGCACCGCGCTCAGCGCGGCGACCGTGATGACGGCCTCGCCGATCCCGATCAGGGCGTGCACGCCGAGCATGGCGGGCAGGACGGTCGCGAACGGCACCGTCCCCGACAGGCCGAGCTGCGCCGAGGCCAGCAGGGCGCCGAGCATCACCGACGCCCAGGCGCCGACGCCGGCGACCGAGAGGAAGACGGTGCGGTTCGCCGGCAGGATCCGGCGGGCCAGCACCATCGCGAGCCCGACGCCGAGCGCGCCGACCACGCCCATGTTGAAGATGTTCGCCCCGAGGGCCGTGATGCCGCCGTCGGCGAATACGAACGCCTGGCCGGCCACGACGACCGCCATCACGATGCAGGCGAGCCACGGGCCGAGCAGCACCGCGGCGAGGGCACCGCCCATCAGGTGCCCGCTGGTGCCGCCGGCCACCGGGAAGTTGAGCATCTGGACCGCGAAGATGAACGCGGCCGTGACGCCGAGCAGGGGGACCTTGCTGTCGTCGAGGGTCCTGCCGGCGCGGCGCACGCCGTAGGCCACGGCGGCGACCGCCGGGACGGCCATCGTCGCGGCCACGGACCCGTCGAGGAATCCGTCAGGGATGTGCATGGTGGTGGTGTCCTTTCTCCGCGTCCGCCGGTGCGGCGGACTGGCAGGCGGGGCAGATCGCCGGGATGGCGATCTCCTGGTCGGGGGTGAGGCGGTACCCCGTCTCGGCGGCGACCGCCGGAGCGAGGGCGGCGAGGGCCGCGTCGTGAAGGTGCTCCACGGCGCCGCACTCCTGGCAGACGACGTGGTGGTGGCGGTGGGTGCGGGCCACCTCGAAGTAGAGCCGGTCGGAGCCCAGGTCGGTGCGGCGGGCGATGCCGGCCGCGACCAGCGCGTCGAGCGTCCGGTAGACCGTCGAGGGGTTGATCGACGGATAGCGCTCGCGCGCGTGGACGAGGATGTCGTCGGCGGTGACGTGACCCCCGCCACCCAGCGCCTGAAGGACCAGCAGGCGTTGGGCGGTCGGGCGACATCCCGCGCGTCTCAGGATCGCGGCGGCGGCATCCCCCGCGTTCCGAGCGTCTCGCAGTTGCAACTGTGTCGCAGGTGCGGGCGGATGGCAAGGCGTCTCGTGATGGTGCGACATCGGTCTGCCTCGGGGTCTAGAGGATGCCGGGGACGGCGCGGACGGTGAGCACGAGGCCCAGCGCCACGATGACCAGGGCGGAGAGGGTGGGCACGGCCGCGGCGAGCCGGCCGTCCAGGGGGATGCGCTCGACGAACCGGCGCGCGTAGAGGATCAGCAGCCCGATGGCGCTGAGGAGGCCGGCCAGGCCGAGCGAGAAGGCCACCACGAGCACCAGCCCGTAGCCGACCCGGTCGAGGGCGATCGCTCCGAGCAGCAGCACCAGGGCCGACGGGCAGGGGATGATCCCGGCCGACGCGCCCACGGCGAGCAGGCTCCGCATCGACAGGTCCTCAGGCGGCGCGTGGGTGTGGCCGCCGGGCCCGTGGTGATGGTGGTGGTGGCCGTGGCCGTGCGAGTGGCCGTGCGCGTGGGCGTGGACGGGCGCCTGCAGGCGCGTCACCGGGGAGCGCATGCCCGCGACGGCGAGCACGCGGCCCGGGCCGACGCGCGGGGCGGCCGTGCGCGCGACCGTCGCGGCACGGTGGGCCCGGTCGTGCGCGAGCCGCCGGCGCATCGTCGTGAGCCGGCTCCAGCCGACCCAGACGCCGACCGCCACGACCATCAGCGCGGCTACCAGGTTGATCCAGGGGAAGAGGTCCTCCGGGAGGATGTAGCGCGAGGCGAACAGCGTCACCAGCCCGAGGGCGATCACCCCGATGGTGTGCGTGACGGTCACGAACAGCCCGAGCAGCAGCGCGTGGCGGGCGGTGCCGCGCGAGCCGACCAGGTAGGCCGCCACCATGGTCTTGCCGTGGCCCGGCGAGAGGGAATGGAGGGCCCCCCAGCCCATCGCCAGCAGCAGGGCCCCGACCACCACGCCGAAGGAGAGGTCGTCGTCGAGAAGGCCGTCGAGGCCTCCCGGCGAGGCCTCCGTGACGGCGCTCTCCGGGTCCGTGGTCAGGGGGCCGACGGCGCCCTCGCCCTCGCCCGGCGTCCAGCCGAAGCGCGCCGAGGTGATCTGCGGCGGGCTCTGCAGCAGGCCGCCCGGGTAGGAGCGCAACTCGTCCGAGAGATCGTCGGCCGGCGCGGTCGCGCCGGCGACGGCCGCTCCGCTCGAGGCGCGCACGACCAGCTCGTGCCAGCCCACGCGGTCGGCGTAGCCGGGGACGTCCACCGTGACGGAGCGCTCGCCCGTACCGCCGGAGGCCGGGACCTCCGCCCGGTACCAGGCGGCGTAGCGGAGCACCTGCAGGCCCCCCTCACCGGGGCGCCAGCCGGCCGTCTGCGAGACGGGGGACACGACGGCCCGGCGGCCGTCGACGGTCAGCGCGATGCCACGCGCGCGTTCGGCCGCGCGCTCTCTCGCGTAGGCGTCGAGACCGCCTGCACCGTCCACGGCGGCGCGCTCGCGGAAGGCGGGGATCTCGGCCATGTCGACGACCTGGCGCAGGTAGAGCTCGCCGCCGCTGGCCTCGACGCGCAGGTAGGTGTTGACCGTGAAGTTGCCGAGGGGGTGGGCCGAGGCCTGCGTCGCCGCCGCGGCGAGGGCGGCGGCCGCGAGCACCAGCATGAGCAGGCGGCGCATCATCCGAGGCCCGCCAGCTCGGCGCGGGCCACCGGAGCCCAGCGCACGGAGAAGGCCGGGTTGAGGGCGAGGGCCTGTGAGAGGCGCTCGCGGGCGACGTCCGTGCGTCCCGCGCACGAGGCGGCCATGCCCGCGTGGAAGAGCATCAGGGCGTCGCGGGTCCCGAGACGCAGGCTGCGCGTGGCGAACCGGTCGCCCTCGGCGCAGCGGCCCGCGCGGGTGAGCACCCAGCCGAGCACCTGGTCGCCGATCACGCCGGGGCGCGCCTCGCGCGCGGCGCGGGCGGCGGCGATGTCGGCGGCGCCGGGCCGGCGGGCGTCGGCGTTCTGGAGGGAGAGGTCCAGGTCGACGAGCGAGCCGTTGGTGGCGAGCAGGTCCTGCATCGCGGCGGCCAGGGCGAGGTCGTCGCGCGCCGCCGCGTCGCGCCCGAGGGCGCGGTGGACGTCGGCGAGCGCGGCCGGGTACTCGGGCAGCGGCAGGCGGTCGATCGCCTGCGAGTAGAGGGTCGCGGCGCGCTCGAGCCGCCCGCGGGAGGCGAGCACGTGCGCCAGCCCGGCCGTCGCGCGGGCGTCGCCGGGCAGCGCCGCGAGGGCGGTGCGCATCTCGCGCTCGGCCCCGCCGAGGTCGCCGCCACCGGCCCGCAGTAGGCCGAGCTGCACGCGCGCCCAGGTCTGGGCCTCACCGCCCGGGACGCCGGCGCCGACGGCGAGCTGCATCAGGGAGATCGCCCCCGCGCGGTCGCCCCGCAGCTCCAGCGCGTAGGAGGCGCGGCTGTAGGCGGGCAGGTCGGGACGCAGCTCGAGGCGGCGCTGGATCGCGGCCACGCCGGCCTCGTAGCGGCCGAGCTCGATCAGCGCGTCGGCCTGGATGCCGATCGGCGCCACCCGGCTCGGCGCCACGGCGAGGCTCCGCCGCGACCAGTCGAGGGCGTCGGCGAAGCGGTGGCGGGTGAGGGCGAGCGTGCCGAGCGCGTCCATGGCCTCGAAGCTGCGCGGGTCGCGCTCCAGCGCGCGCCGGGCGGCCTCCTCGGCGCGGGTGTTCCAGGTGGGGTCGCCGGTCTGGCGGGCCTTGTCGAGCGAGGCGCCGGCGAGCGCGGTGAGCGCCCGCACGTCGCCCGGGTCCTCCGCGAGCCGCGCCTGGGCGGCGGCGATCGTGCCGTCGGTGGTGCGCGGCACGGGCGCGGCGGCGGCCGCGGCGGGCGGCGCCTCACCCCGGGTGCGCGAGAGCACCAGGGCGGTGGCGCCGAAGACCACGAGCGCGGCGAGCGCGGCGGCGAGGAGTCCGGGGATGCGGGGGCTGAGGGTCATGTGTGTCGGAAGGGGGTGCGCCGACCGGGTGCATCCCCGGGGCCGGAGCCCCGGGGATGCGGATCCGGTCCGCTAGGGGTGCGGGACCGAGTCGAAGCCCGAGCCGGGCGTCGCCACGTAGGGGAACGACTCCAGGAAGGGCTTGTCGTTGGTGTTCACGCCGTCTCCGAGCAGCGGTGCCAGGGCGGCGTTGCCGCCGTTCGGCGCCGGCAGCCCGAAGGGCGTGGCGAGGACGCCCGCGACGGCGCGCTCCTCGATGTCCACGACGTCGTCCACCAGGCGGCGGCCGTTCGGGAACCCGTCCGCCTGCCCGGCCAGGAGGCCGAGGCGGTCCTGCTGCGCGAACGGGGTGGGGGGCACTGCGAGGTTCACCCGCAGGAGGTCGGCCTTCGCCGGCTTGCCGCTGGAGATCTGGGTCGTCGGCAGGCCGAGGCCGTTCTTCGGCGGGATGCCCGTGAGCAGCACCGTCGTGAGGTCGACGCGGCCCGTGGTGGGGGCGCCGATGTCGTACAGGGCGTTGATGATCCCGGCGAGCTCGGGCTTGAGGTAGTTCTTCTCGAACTGGGAGTCGTTCGAGGGCTCGCTGCGGTTCCAGAGGTCCTTCTTGCCCAGCGGGATAACGACCTCGTTGATGAGGGGCTCACCCAGGCGCGAGACCTGCTGCCAGCGCACGCGGGCATCGCCCTTCTTGATGTCCACCACCGGCCGCGAGGCCGTGGCGTAGACGCCGACCGCGGAGCTGGTGGCGTTGATGTCGGTCGGGACCGACTTCGTGCGGGTGAGGTGCTTGATCGGCACCTGGATGGCGATCGTGTTGACGCTGTAGCCGCGGAGGCCGTCGACGCCACCCGCCGAGAACGCCCCGGGGGGCGCGCTGCGGAAGCCGAGCAGGTCGAACGTGCCGCCGAGATCGACGTAGAACGGGTCGTCACGCTGGCCGGCGAAGACCTTGGTGCCGTCCTTGAAGCCGTGGATCGCCGGGGCCACGAGCGACTCGTAGTCGGGAGTCGAGCGCGGGCCGACGTTGTTCGGCGGGGTGAGCAGGTTGCGGCCGATCGTCGAGACGACCGTCCGGCCCTTGGAGTCGCGCGTGATCTTGCGCAGGGTGTACGTCTGGACCAGGTTCAGGTTGACGTACTGGCCCTTCTTGGCGTCGTAGGTGACCGCGTTCCCGTTGTAGAGGAAGGTCGCCGGGTTCTTGATCGTGGTGTCGAACCGGAACTCGTAGGTGACGTCGGCCTTGCCGTCGCCGGTGTTGTCCACCTTGATCTCGTACTTCACGTCATCCGAGAAGCGGTAGAAGTTCGGACCGCCCGCCGGCTCCTGGAACGGCACGAAGTTGGCGATCAGCGTCGCCGTGTTCGGTGCGTCGGGGGAGCGGAAGGCGTAGACGTCCGTGTTGTCGGCGGTCGGGTCCTGGGAGATGGATGGCGCCTCCCGGTGGCTCGACGCGCTGAGGAACGATGGGACGAGTACGGCGGCTCCCGCCGCGGCGGTCACCGCGAGGGGTACCGCGACGCGGCGGAGCCGTCGTCCGTGGGTTGGCACGTTGGTGGTCCTTTCGTCGTGCGTTCGCGCCGCCGGTCCCGGATGCCGCCGGGTCGGCGTCGTGGTGTGGGTCACCGTGCCGCGGGTCTGACCGCGGCTCCCGTCCGTGGGGGGTCCCGGGCTCACAGCCCGGGCCCGCGCAGGCCCACCGGGGGCTTCGGGCCGCGATCCGTGAGGAGCGCCCCGAGCCGCTCGGCGGCCCGCGTCGAGATGGGGAGCGCGAAGCGGCCGCGGCGATCGACGGTGATCGTTCCGGGGACGCGCGTCGCGAGCGCGCCGGGGCGGGTGAGCCTCAGCGTCGCGAAGGGGATGTGGGGCCGCACCTCGGCCTCGGTGGTGCGGCCGCCGCTCCGGGCGCGGAACACGATGCGCGGGCGCAGGGTGATGGCGAAGGTCGAGCGGCCGAGGGCGGTGCCGTAGCG
>JAEMRL010000260.1 GCA_016463385.1 Thermoleophilia bacterium | reverse complement strand
GAGGACCCCGTCGCCGAGGCCACCGCCCCGGACGCGGAGTCGGTCGAGACCGCCCGGCGCGACCTCAGCCACCTCTCGGAGTGGCTGACGACCCCGACCTGGGGCGCGCCGCCTCCCCGGCGCGCCCGCGCCCGGGAGCGCTTCGACCCCGACGCCCTCGCGCTCTGGGTCACGCACCCGGCCTCCGGCGCCCCGCGCCGCGCCCGCGCCCGCGAGGCGTTCGACCCGGCGCGTCTGGCCGAGTGGGTCACCAACCCCACCTGGGGGCCCCTGCGCCGCACGATGGTGCGCGACGTCCTGGACGCCGCCGCCCTCGCCGAGTGGGCCACCGACCCGGTGTGGGGTCAGACCCGGCGCACGCGCACGCGCGACGCCTTCGAGGCCGCCGCCGTCTCCGAGTGGATCACGCACGTCGTGCCCACGGCGCTGCCGGAGTGGGAGGGCGTGCCGGAGGAGCCGGCCGAGCCGGCCCCCGCAGCAGCACCCGCACCGCTCCCCGTCGTCGAGGCCGGGACCGATGACTGCGACGACGAGCCCGGGGTCCCGGAGCCGGCGGCCGAGGTGGCGGCACCGATCGTCGAGCTCGTGCCCGATCCCGAGCCCCCGGCCGAACCGGCCATCGAGATGCGGATCGACGAGAGCGGGCGCTTCTCCCTGGGCGGCTGGGCCGCGCAGCCGGGCAGCATCAGCCTCTGCGGCGTGACCTTCCGCGACCGGCGCGACGCGCCCGTGGACCCGTCCTCCATCCGGCTGATCCCCGACGCCGTGTCGAACGTGGGGGACGGCGGCCTCGTCGTGCTCGCGGATCCCGGTTTCGCGCCCGACCAGGACGGGTTCACCCTCCTCCTGGCCGCCGAGGGACCCGGCAGTTTCGCCGCCTCGGGCCGTTACGAGGTGCTCGCGGCCTGATTTCAGGCCACCGCCGCTCAACCATTGAGCCCGGCGGCCGATAGCGGAGTGGAGGCAGCCGACCCACGTCGGCTCCGACCTTGACCGAGCGCGGCGCATCGCCGCACCCCCAAGGAGGCCGCGGGAAATGTCCACCGTGAACATCGCCATCATCGGTGGCGTCGTTCTGCTCGTCCTCGTGCTCATGAAGATGAGGCGTGCGAACGCTGCGGATCCGCCGCCGCCCTCCCGTGGCCGGACGCGGGGAGAGCGCCGCCGCAAGCGCGGCAAGGACGCTCCTCCGGCTCCCCCCGAGCCCATGCCCCTGGCCGCGGCCGCGGGGCAGAGCGCCGCGACCACGAGCCCGCCGCCCATGAGCCCGCCGGTCGCCGAATGGCCTCCGGCGGACGAGCCCGCACCCGATCTCTGGCCGCCCGCGGCCGAGGCCGACCCGGTCGAGTGGCCGCCGGTGCACGACGCCCCGCCGGCCCCCGAGCCCGCGCCCGAGCCCGCCCCGGCGTACGCCGCCGCCGAGCCCGAGCAGGCCGAGGCGGCAACCGCCTGGTCCGAGGACGAGAGCGTCACCGAGCCCGGCTGGCCGATGCCCGGCGAGGTGGACGTCGCCTGGTCGCCGCCCCCCGCGACCGACGGCATCGGGATGGTGCCGCCGACCGTCGCGCCCGTGGCCGCTCAGCCGGTCGCGGCGTGGAACGACGAGAACACGGCCGCCGAGGCCCCTCCCAGCCTGGAATGGCTGAGCGCGGAGCCGACCGACGAGGTCCCCGCATGGGCGCCGCTCGACGGTGGTCAGGAGCCCGTGTGGGCGCCGACGACCGAGGCCGCCGACACCGTGGAGGAGGGCTTCGCCTGGGGCGCTCCCGCCACCGATGAGCCGGTCGATGAGACGCCCGCCTGGGAGCCCGCGCCGGCCGTCGAGACCGGATGGGCAGAGGCCTCCGACGAGCTCCACGACGCGCAGCCCACCGGTGAGATCCCGGTGATCCGCTCCGACGACCCGCGCCCGTACGGCGAGGAGGACCCCTACGCCGAGGCCGTCTCGTACGCGGCCGGGCACGACGGAGCCGGGTTCGCGGCCCCGCCGGCGCCCGAGTACGCCCCCGAGGCCGAGTACGCACCCGACTACGCGCCGGACTACGCCCCCGAGGCGGAGTACGCCCCGGAGTACGCCCCGGACGCCGAGTACGCCCCCGAGGCCCAGTACGCCCCCGAGGCCCAGTACGCCCCGGAGGCCCAGTACGCCCCGGAGTTCGCACCGCCGGCCGCCCACGCCCCGGAGCCGGAGCACGCCCCGGCGACGGCGTACGCGCCCTCGCAGCCCGATCCGGAGCCCGAGGACGTCTTCGCCCAGCACATCGCGCCGCCGGCCGAGGACGGGGCGGAGACCCCGCCCGCGTCCGTCTACGCGGCCGAGGCCGAGTTCGAGGCCGATCCGGACCCCGAGTTCCCCCGCTTCGCCGCCGAGGCCGGCTTCCCGTCCGCGCCCGAGGTGGTCGTCGCGGTCGCGCCCCCGGCGCCCGTCGCCTCGGAGCCCGCCACCGCGTGGTGGGACGAGGAGCCCCCGGCGGCTCCGGAGCCGGAGGCCGATGCGGCGCCCGCTCCGGTCGCACGCGACGACTCGGCCCTCACCGGCCGCTTCGCGCTCGGCGGGTTCGCAATCCAGCCCGGCCAGCAGGCGCTCGGCGGGGTCACCTTCCGCGTCGAGCTCCACGAGGCGCCGTCCACCTGGGCGGTCGCCGGAGCGACCGGCGAGTACGCGGCCCCCGGGACGCTCTCGCTGGTGCTCGACGGGGCCATCAACTGCGCGGCGGAGGGACTCGAGGTCGTCATGGACCCCGGCTTCGCACCCACCACGCAGGGCTTCACGGTGCGGGTCGCCGCACTCGCCGCCGGACCGTTCGCCGCCAGCGGGAGCTTCCGGGTCCACTAGGACGCACCGCCGCCCGCCGCCCGCGGCGCTCCCGGAGACGGGGGCCCCGCGGGCGCGGGCCGGGGCGCGTCCGTCGCCCCTGCTACCTTGGCCCGCATGGCGCGGGGTGAACGGCGGCAGAACCTGGCGCGTCTCGGAGAGATCGCGCAGGTCGCCGCGCGCCACGGCTTCGGCTACGTCTTCGGGCGGGGGGAGGCCGAGCCGGCCGATCTGAACGGCGGAGGCCGCAACCGCGGCCGCCGGCTGCGGGAGATGCTCGACGAGCTCGGGCCGACCTTCGTCAAGTTCGGCCAGCTCCTGTCGACCCGGCCCGACATCGTCCCGCCCGACATCCTCGCCGAGCTGCGCGGGCTGCAGGACGACGCCCACCCCGAACCCTTCGACCGCGTGCGAGGGGTGATCGAGACCGAGCTCGGGCTCACCATCGAGCAGGTCTTCCTCGAGTTCGACGAGACGCCGATCGCCGCCGCCTCGATCGGCCAGGTGCACCGCGCCCTGCTGCCGGGCGGGCAGGAGGTGGTGGTCAAGGTGCAGCGGCCCGACGCCGAGCGCCAGCTGGCCGCCGACATCCAGCTCCTGCACCAGGTCGCCCGGGTCGCGCGCGAGCGGATCCGCAAGCTCCAGTTCATCGATCTGGTCGGGACGGTCGAGGAGTTCTCGCGCACGGTGCGCCGCGAGCTCGACTACGGCGTCGAGGCCCGCAACGCCGAGGTCTTCCGCCGCAACTTCGCCGGCGACGACTCGGTGTCGGTGCCGAAGATCTACTGGCGCTACACCACCGCGCGCGTCCTCACGATGGAGCGCGTCGAGGGCCTGCCGCTCGGGCAGATCGACCTGTCCACCTGGTCGTCGGAGGACCGCCGCAAGCTCGGGCACCGGCTCACCGAGACCTGGATGCAGATGGTCTTCGTCCACGGCTTCTTCCACGCCGACCCGCACCCGGCGAACATCCTGGTGCGCGGTCCCGACGCGCTCAGCCTCGTCGACTTCGGCATGACCGAGCAGCTCACCACGCGCGACCGCGAGGCCGCGGTGCGCCTGCTGGTGGACATCCTCAACCAGGACGCCGAGCGCCTGCCGCGGCGCCTGCGCGCGCTCGGGGTGCGCTATCCCCGTCAGATGGAGGAGGAGCTCGGGGACCGCCTCGGCGTTATCCTCCAGAGATATAGCGCGAGCGCGATCGGCGAGATCGACGCGCGCGAGGTGCTGCGGGAGATCTTCCAGACGATCTACCGGATGGACATCGTGCTCCCCGCCCGCTGGGTGATGCTCGACAAGACGCTCGCCACGCTCTCGGGCGTGGCTCTCGCGGTGTACCCCGACCTCAACGTCTTCGAGGTCGCGCGGCCCTACGCCGTGCGCA
>JAEMRL010000259.1 GCA_016463385.1 Thermoleophilia bacterium | reverse complement strand
CTACGCGGCCGGGCTGACGCGGGCGACCGGGATGCCCGTGGAGCGCATCACGTACGTGTTCCTGCGCGCCGGCGTGGAGGAGTCGCCGGGCGATCCGGAGGCCCTCGCCGTCGCGGCCGACGAGATCGTCACCGGCGGCGGGAAGGAATCGGCCGCCCCGGAGTAGTCATCTCGAGCAGGGACCGGACCCCCTCTCACAGGCAGATCGATGACGGGGAGGGCGCGCGGTGTCGGAGGCGACGGTGGTGGACGGGCCGCGCTGGGTCTGGAGCGGCGAGGTGATGGAGCTGCTCGACCGCGAGCTGATGCGGCGGGGGCTGTCGCTCGGCGAGCTGGCGCGCCGTGCCGGGGCGCGCTTCGCGATCGACCCCGAGTCGGCCGAGCGCCGGCTGCGCTCGGCCCGGCGCTCGCGGGCGGTGATGGACGTCCACACCGCCGACCGCTACCTGGTGCTGGTGGACCGGCACATCACCGACATCCCCTGCTACCGGCAGGCGCTCACGGGCGAGCTCGCCCCCGACGCCTGGCCCCGCCGCGGCGGCTAGTCCTGCGCCTCGCGCTCGAGGCCGATCCCGGCGACCACCATGGCGCGCTGCTCGTCGGTGAGGCGGGCGAGGCGGCGGCGCACCACCGACAGGGCGGCCAGGCCGCTCGCACCGGAGGTCATGGCGTCGCGGACCGCCTGGCGGATCGCGATCGATTCGGCCGCGGCCACATCACGGGCCCACGCGTCGATGTCGAGAACGGTGTGCATCTGCGAACCCCTTCGTCCGAGCGGGCGGGGCGGTCCATCGCCACCTCGCACACCGGACGGTAGGTCCACGGAGAACGTCCGCCACCCCCCGCGAGGAGGGGCGGACCTCCCCCGGAAGGAGGGTGGCGGTGACGGCGCCTCGCGGAAACCGTGACAGCCGGACTCGTGCGCCGTGGTCTGCGGCCGGGCATGCTATGCGCCGTGGCCCAGAAGATGAACCTCCGTGAGTACATCGACCTGACCCGGGCCGAGGGCTTCTCCGTGCGCGACGACCACGGTGAGGACCCGATGCTGATCGCCCCCGACGGCCAGGCCGTCGAGACCTGGCGTGAGGGCTACCCCTACACCGAGCTGATGGACCGTGACGAGTACGAGAGGGAGAAGTACCAGCTGCAGGTCGAGCTGCTGAAGTTCCAGTACTGGACCATCGACACCGGTGCCAAGCACGTGCTGGTCTTCGAGGGACGCGACGCGGCGGGCAAGGGCGGCACGATCAAGCGGTTCATGGAGCACCTCAACCCCCGGGCGGCCCGGGTCGTCGCGCTCACCAAACCCACCTCGACCGAGCTGGGTCAGTGGTACTTCCAGCGCTACATCCAGCACCTGCCCACCGCCGGGGAGATCGTGCTGTTCGACCGGTCCTGGTACAACCGGGCCGGGGTCGAGCGCGTGATGGGGTTCTGCTCCGACGAGCAGTACGAGACCTTCATGCGCCAGGCGCCGGCGTTCGAACGGATGCTGGTGGAGTCGGGCACCACGATGACCAAGCTGTGGTTCTCGGTCACCCAGGACGAGCAGCGCACCCGGTTCGCGATCCGCCAGCTCGACCCGGTGCGGCGCTGGAAGCTCTCGCCGATGGACCTGGAGAGCCTCGACCGCTGGGACGCGTACGGCGCAGCCAAAGAGGCGATGTTCGCCAGCACCGACAAGAGGTACTCGCCCTGGATCACGGTCAAGAGCAACGACAAGAAGCGCGGCCGGATCAACGCGATGCGCGCGTTCCTGAACCAGTTCGACTACGAGGGCAAGGACCCGAGCGTGGTCTACGCCCCCGACCCGGCGATCGTCGCGCGCGCCAAGGTGAGCAGCGAGGACTGACCGGGCGGGCGGAGCGGCCCCCGCCGCCGATCAGGCGACGGTACGCGCCAGCTCGGCCAGGGTGGTCTGGCCCGTGAGGACCTTGAGGACGCCGTCCTCGCGCATCGTCCGCATGCCCTCGCGGCGCGCCTGGCGGCGGATCTCCGACGAGGGGGCCGACGCGGCCGTGAGGCGCTCGATCTCCTCGCTCATGGTGAGCATCTCGTAGATGCCGAGCCGGCCCTTGTAGCCGGTCTGGCGGCAGGCGCCGCAGCCGACCGACTGGTAGATCGTGGCCGGGTCGGTGACGCCCTCGGGCAGGCTGGTGGTGGAGGCGAACTCGCGCAGGGTGGCCGCGGGCACCTTCACCGGGCGGCGGCACTCCATGCAGAGGCGCCGGGCGAGGCGCTGGGCCAGCACGCCGAGCACGCCGGAGGCCGACAGGAACGGCTCCACGCCCATCTCGGTGAGGCGGGTGAGGGCGCTCGCGGCGTCGTTGGTGTGGATCGTCGCCATGACGAGGTGGCCCGTGAGGGCGGCCTGCATCATGATCTGCGCGGTCTCGCCGTCGCGGACCTCACCGACCATGATCACGTCGGGGTCGCTGCGCAGCAGGGCGCGCAGGCCGGTGGCGAAGGTGAGGCCGGCCTTCTGGTTGACCTGCACCTGGTTGATGCCGGCCAGGCGGTACTCCACCGGGTCCTCGACCGTGATGATCTTGCGGTCGCCGGTGTTCAGCGAGTGGAGCGCCCCGTACAGGGTGGTCGACTTGCCCGACCCGGTGGGGCCGCTCACCAGCACGGCGCCGTAGGGGCGCCGGTAGCAGGAGGTGAAGCGCTCGAGCGTGTCGCCGCCGAAGCCGAGGTCCGACAGCTTGCGCATGGCGTTGGAGGTGTCGAGGATCCGGATGACGATGCCCTCGCCGTGCACCGTGGGGACGGTCACCACGCGCAGGTCGAGCCGGTGGCCGGCGGCCGTGAGGCTCACCCGGCCGTCCTGGGGCACGCGCCGCTCGGCGATGTCCATCTCGCCCATCACCTTGATGCGGCTGACGACCTCGCGCGACAGGCCGCCGGGGATGGCGGCGACGGTGCGCAGCACGCCGTCGATGCGGTACCGGACCAGCATCTCCTCGGCCTGCGCCTCGAGGTGGATGTCGGAGGCGCCCTCCTCCACGGCGCGCGAGACGATCGAGCCGACCATGCGGACGACCGGCGCGGTCTCGCCGGAGAACGACAGCAGGTCGCCCTCGGCCTCGGTGTCGCGCTCGTTGATGGCGCTCGGGCCGGCCTCGCGGACGAGCCCGGAGAGGAAGTTGTCCTGGTGGACGTTGCCGGCGGCGAGGAACGCCTCGATCTCCTGATCGAGCGCGAGGGCCGGGCGCACGTCGCGCCCCACCAGCATCCGCAGGTCGTCGATCGTGAGGACGTCCGAGGGGTCGGCCATCGCCAGCAGCACCGCGCCGTTGGAGTCGACCCCGATCGGGATGACGTTGTAGCGGCGGCGGCTGCGCTCGTCGAGGAGGTTGAGGATGGCGGGATCGACGCCGCCGGTGAGCCGCGCGCGGGGCACACCGAGGCGCCGCGCGAGGCCGTCGCCCATGACCTCGGGGGTGATGTAGTTGTGCGCGACGAGGATCTCGCCGAGCCGTCCACCCTCCTCGCGCTGGCGCTGGAGGGCGGTCTCGAGGACCTGTGCGCTGATGGCGCCCATCTCGATGAGCACCTGACCCAGCCCGACACGGGTGGGCGATGCGACCGCCGCGCCAGATGCCTCCTGCGGCATGCGACTCCTCATTCCAAAGGCTCGATTCGCCCCCACCATCGGCGTCCGGGGGAGTTTCATGAGCGGTGCGCCGGGGGCACGGGCGCGTGGCGACCGCGCCGGGGCCGGCGCGGGCCGGCGGGCGGCTACGCGGTGGCGGCCCGGGTGCCCCAGATGACGACCCCGCCGCCGAAGCTGAGGCGGCGGATGCGGACGTCCTCGAGCCCCGCGGCGCGGTACATCTCCAGCAGCTGGGGCACCGGGTGGCGGCGGTAGAAGTCGGGGATGCTGTGGTGCAGGAAGCGCCCCGCCCGCCACCAGCCGCGCCCGCCGATCAGCATCCCGCCCGCCGGCAGGATGACCCCGGTGTAGAGGCGCCACGCCGCGCGGGGCAGCGCGCGGGGGGGCACGCCGAACTCCATGCTCGCGACGACCCCGCCCGGCGCCACCACCCGGACCAGCTCGCGCAGCGTCGCGGCGGGGTCGGCGACGTACCGCAGCAGGTACGTCACCGTGAGGGCGTCGAAGGCCGCATCGGGGAAGGGCAGGTGCTCCGCCTCCGCCCGCAGCAGCGTGACGCGCTGGGCGAGGCCGCCCTCGCGGAGCCGGGTG
>JAEMRL010000258.1 GCA_016463385.1 Thermoleophilia bacterium | reverse complement strand
ACCAGCACGCCGTCCTCGGGCCGGTCGCCGGTCGGCACCGCGGCGACGAGCGCGCGGGCTCCGGGGACGGGGACGCGACGGCCGCCGCCGGGTGGGAGCGCGGTGACGGCCCCGTCCTCGATCGCCACCGTCAGCCCGGCGCGGTCGGGGTCGTCCAGCGCGCGCCGCCAGGCCGGATCGCGGCCCGCCAGTTCCTCGCTCGCACCCACACGGGCCCGCCACGGGGACGCGGACGACGTGAGGCGCGCGCCGGCCTCGGCCAGGGCGTCGCGCAGGGGGGCGTCGGCCGCGACCACCGGGCCACCGCCGCCGGGGTGGACGAGGGGCGCCGGCCACGAACCGACGACCGCCGGCGCCTCGGGCAGGTCGCCCCAGTCGCGGTGGTCCCACCAGATCGCGTCGCCGTCATCGATCGCGACGTCCTTGGCGCCCACCGACGAGCCGATGCCGTCGACGTAGAAGAACCAGTCGGCGGGTCCGGAGGGATCGCTCGCGACGCCGAGCATCTCCGACACGAAGCCACCGGCGAAGGCCGTCTCCACGTCGGTGGCGCCGCGCAGCCCGCGCATCACCGACTGCCCGGGCGCGACGCGCGTGCTCAGCAGCTCGCGCTCGCCGTAGCCCGCGGTGACGACCAGGGACGCCCCCGCCTCGGACGCCGCGGGAGCCTCCTGCGAGCGGTGCTCGCACCCGATCGCGAGCAGCGCCAGGAGCGCCACGGCGACGGCCGCGAGCACGGGCAGAGGTCTGGGACGTCCTCGCACCAACTGCTCAATTCCTCGAAAGCGTTGTCGGTGCTCGGGCGGAGGCAGGTTTCCTGGCTTCCGTTCGCAGCGACGTCACGTCTTCCCAGGGTCGCCCCCAGTGACCGGCTTCTCGCCCAGTGACGCCACTCCCGGTGACAGTGGCGGGACCGCGCCGGACTTGCACCGGCTTCCCTCGAACGCCCTCGCGGACGACCACCCACCCGAGACCCACGCAGGCTATCCCCGCGACCGGGTCCGGTCGAGTCCCGTTCCGGTAATTCGTGAAAACCAGCGATTGACACGCTACCCGTCCCTCCGCTACAACTCCCAACCTACTAAAAACTATAAAAACGGCACCCGCCAAGACACCGACGGAGGAGAAGTGGATGGAGCTCGAGGAAAGGTCGCGGCCGCCGCTCCCGTCGCCGGTCGCCATGATGGATGAGACCCCGCTGAGCAACGAGTTGCTCACCCCCGAGGAGGCGGCCGCGCTCGTGGCGGCGTCGTCCTCCCGCGCGCCCACCGGTCTGCGCAACCGGGCGCTGGTGGCGATGATGTACCGCTCGGGCCTGCGGCCCGGCGAGGCCCTGGCGCTGGTGCCCGGTGATGTCGATCTCGAGGCCGGCACCGTGCGCGTGCCGCCGCGCAAGGGCGGCCAGCCCCGTCTCACCGGCGTCGACGCCACCACGCGCTCGATGGTGCGCGTCTGGCTCGGGCGCCGCGCCGAGCGTGGCATCGGCCCCGATCAGGCCCTCTTCTGCACCCTCGCGGGCGAGTCGCTGAAGGCGGCGTACGTCCGGGAGCTCCTGCCGCGGCTCGCCAAGCGCGCCGAGATCGGCAAGCGCGTCCACCCCCTCGCCCTGCGCTACGCGAACGCGGCCGAGCTGGCCGAGGAGGGGATGCCGGCCGCCATGATCGACCGGCACCTGGGCGTGGCGCCGATGGGCGGGGCCCGCCGGTACCGCCGCACCGTCAGCGAGCAGGACGTGGCCGCCGCCGTCGCCGCGCGGGTATGGCGGATCTGAGGACGATGCCGCGCGGATGATCCAGTCGGCGACGCCGGCCGTAGCATGGGGTGGAATGAGCACCGACCGCCATCCCCCCGAGCTCGACCGGCTCGCCGACGAGGATCTGCTCACGCTCGTCGAGCGGGGCGACGCCGGCGCGTTCGAGGTGATCTACGACCGGCACTGCCGGGTGGCCTACTCGCTGGCCTTCCGCCTGCTGGGCGACCGCCAGTCGGCCGAGGACCTGGTGCAGGACGCCTTCCTCGCCGTGTGGCGCGGAGCGGCCAGCTACTCCTCCTCGCGCGGGAGCGTCCGCACGTGGATGCTGTCGATACTCCACAATCGGGGTGTGGACCGCCTCCGCACACTCGGCGCGATGTCGCGCCGGCAGGACGCCCTCGAGCAGGTGGAGCTGCGCCGGCCCGACGCGCCCGATGCCGCGACGCTCGGAATCGAGAGCGCCCTGGCGGGATCGATCCGCGAGGAGCTCGGCAGCCTGCCGACCGAGCAGCACGAGGTGCTCAAGCTCGCCTACTACGGGGGCTTCACGCACCACGAGATCGCCGAGATGCTGAAGCTGCCCCTCGGCACGGTGAAGAGCCGCATGCGCCTCGGCCTCGAGAGGCTCCGCCGCGGCCTCGGTGCCGCGGAGGTGAGCACGTGACCCGCGAACACGACGCCCTGCGCGACCTGATCGCCCCGGTGGCGCTCGGCGCCGCCGAGCCGCACGAGACCGCCCGCGTCGAGGCCCACGCCGCCGAGTGCGCCGTCTGCCGCGAGGAGCTCGGATCCCTGCGCGCCGGTGCCGATGTGCTGGGCGTGGCCGTCCCGCAGATGGATCCCCCGCCCGATCTGAAGGCCTCGCTGATGGCGACGGTGCGCGCCGAGGCGCCGGCGCGCGCGATCGCCGCCGGCGTCGGTGCGGATCCTGCTGCGACTCGCTCGCGGCCCGCACCGCGTCGCCGCTCGTGGTTCGCGGGGCTGTTGCGGCCGTGGCCGGCAGTGGCCGCGATCGCGTCGGTCGCGGCGCTGCTGCTCGGCTGGAACATCGCCCTCCAGACCGGATCCGACGACCCCTCGCGACCGGTGTCCACCCTGGCCGTCTCCGGCACGGCGGACGCGCCCGGCGTCACCGGCCGGGTGCTCTACGTGCCCGACGAGGACACGGCGGTCGTCTCGCTCAGCCGCCTGCCGCAGCTCGAGGAGGGCGACGCCTACCAGCTCTGGGTGATCCGCGACGGCCAGGCGACCTCGGCCGGGCTCTTCGAGCAGACCGGTCCCGCCGAGGCGCGCACCGTCGCGACCGGCCTCGCCGGAGCCGACGCCCTGGCGGTGACCGCGCAGCCGCGCACCAGCCGCACCACGCCCGAGGGCCCGATCCTGGTGGAGGCCGCCTTCCAGGTCGGGTGATCTTCGCCGCCCACGGTTCCGTATAGGAGCCGTGGCACGCGGAGACGAGTCCTGCGAGGACCTCAAGCGGCAGACCCGCGCGCAGCTCCTCGTGCGCGCCGGGCGCGCCGTCGTGGCGCTGTCTGCGGGCGGGGTCCTCCTGGCGGAGGCCGATGTCGCGACGGCGGCTCCTGTCGGCGACCGCGGCGTGCTCCGGATGCTGGCCGCCGGCGAGCGACTGGCGATCGCGCTCTACGAGCGCGCCGCCGCCCTCCCCGGCGTGCCGTCGCCGGTCGGCATCTGGATCGAGGGGGCCGTCTCGAACGAGCGCGAGCACCTGCGCGTGCTCTCCGAGGCGGCCACCGGGCTGACCGGCGCGGACGTCCGCCTGGCACCCGCCGCCACGGCGAGCCTGCCCGCCGCCCTCGCGCTCGCGGCGGAGGTCGAATCGGCGCTGCTCGCGGCCTACCTCGGCGCCGTCGCGGAGCTGTCGAGCCCCGACCTGCAGGCCGCCGCGGCGGCCATCGCCTCCAGCGAGGCGCAGCACCTCGCGGCGATCGGGCGGATCAGGACCGGTCGTCTCGTCCCATCGCCCGCCATCGCCCGTGGGGTGCCTCCCGCGCAGGCCCGCGCGGCGCTGGCCGCCGCCGGCGCGCCGGCGGACCGTCCATGAGGCTCCGGTCCCGGCGCGCGTTCCTGGCCGGCGCCGCTCCGCTGTTGATCGCGGGGTGCGGGAGGGACGGGCCACGGGCGCTCGTGCCCGTCCCGCGTGTCCCGTTCGACGACGACGCGATCGCGCGGGTGCTCGCGGGAGCGACGCTGCTCGGGGCCGGCTACTACGAGCGCGCGGTCGCGGTCCCGGGCTTCCGGCCGGCCGAGCGCCGGCATCTGCGCGCGCTGGCGGCTGACGAGGGGGTGCACCGGGAGGCGATCGCCGCGGCGGTCCCCGCGTCCGTCCCCGGGAGGCCGCGGTTCCGCTGGCCGGTGGGGACCTTCGCGTCGCCCGCGTCCGCGCTGCGCATGGGCGTCGCGCTCGAGCGGACCGCCCTGGGCGCCTTCCTCGGGGC
>JAEMRL010000257.1 GCA_016463385.1 Thermoleophilia bacterium | reverse complement strand
ATCTTCACCGCGATGCTCCAGATCCACGGGCGCTTCGCCGGGCCGGCCGCCGTGGGCGTCGCCTTCAACTTCGGCATCATCCTCGGCGTCCTCGCCGGTCAGAGCGCACTCGGCATCGAGGCGGCCGCCTGGGGCGTCGTGCTCGGCGCCTCCCTGCAGGTGCTGCTGCAGCTGCCGCAGTTCTGGCGCCTGCTGCGCGACGACCACGTGCGGCCGGCGCTGACGCACCCGCGCCTCGGCGCGATGGGACTCCTCGCCCTGCCGGTGGTGGGCGCGTCCACCCTCCAGCAGATCAACAGCTTCACCGACAAGCTGTTCGCGTCGACGCTCGAGGAGGGCAGGGTCGCGGCGCTCAGCTTCGCGAGCGCCCTCGGCCAGGCGCCGCGGGTGGCCCTGCTGCTGCCCCTGATGACCCCGCTCTTCCCCCTCATCGCGAAGCTCGTGTCCGAGGACCGCGAGGCGGACGCGCTGTCGGCCTTCCGCAGGGTGGCCGGGCTGCTCGGCCTCGTATCGGTGCCGATGATGATGCTGCTCGCCGTGTACGCCGACGAGACGGCGCAGCTGGCCTTCCAGCGCGGCAAGTGCGACGCCGGGTGCATCGATGAGATCGCCCCGCCGCTCCAGTTCTACGCCTTCGCGCTCTGGCCGGCCTTCGGGGCCCTCCTGATGAACCGGACCCTCTCGGCGGCCCGCCGGCAGCGCTTCATCCTGATCGCGACCGCCGTGACGGTGGCGCTCACGATCGTGCTCGACATCCTCCTGCTCGGGCCCCTGGAGCAGGCCGGCCTGGCCCTGGCCTCGACGCTCGGCGTCTACGCCAGCGCCGTGATGCTGCTGGGCGGCCTGCGCAACCAGTTCCCCTCCCTCTCGATCCGGGTGCTCGGCCGCCGGCAGGGGGCCATCCTCGTCGCGGGGGCGATCTCCGCGGGGGCCGCGCTGGCGCTCGACCGCGTCGTCCCCACGGGCGGCAAGGGGACCCTCGAGATGCTGCCGGGGCTCATCGGCAAGGTCGCGATCGCGCTCGCCGTCTACTACGTCGCCGCGCGGCTCCTCGCGCGCGCCGAGCTGTCCGAGGGTATCCGCTCGGTCCGCGCGCTTGTGGCGCGCCGCCGCCCGGCTGTCTAGGCTGCGCCGGGTGACGACGTCGCTCGTAACCGGGGGAGCGGGCTTCCTCGGGTCGCACCTGTGCGATCGGCTGCTGGCCGAGGGGCACCGGGTGATCTGCGTGGACAACCTGGACACGGGGACGCTCGAGAACATCGAGCACATCCGCCAGCCCGGCTTCGAGTTCGTCCAGCACGACATGATCGGCCACCTGGAGGTGGCGGGGCCGGTGGACTACGTCTTCCACCTGGCATCGCCGGCCAGCCCGATCGACTACCTGCGCCTGCCGCTGCACACCTTGAAGGTCGGCTCCTATGGCACCCACAACGCCCTCGGCCTCGCCAAGGCCAAGCGGGCGCGCTTCATGCTGGCCTCGACGTCGGAGGTCTACGGCGACCCCCAGCAGCATCCGCAGTCGGAGGAGTACTGGGGCCACGTCAACCCGATCGGCCCGCGCGGGGTCTATGACGAGGCCAAGCGCTATGCCGAGGCGCTCACGATGGCCTACCACCGCCAGCAGGGCGTGGACACCCACATCGTGCGCATCTTCAACACCTACGGGCCGCGCATGCGCCCCCACGACGGGCGCGCCATCCCGACCTTCCTGCGACAGGCCTTGGCCGACAAGCCGATCACCGTCTTCGGCGAGGGCGCCCAGACCCGCTCGTTCTGCTTCGTGTCGGATCTGATCGAGGGCTTCTGGCGCCTGATCCGGTGCAACCACCACGAGCCGGTCAACATCGGCAACCCGGGTGAGTTCACCATCCTCGAGCTCGCCGAGGTGATCATCCGCCTCACCGGCAGCCGCTCGGAGATCGTCAACGACGCCCTGCCCCAGGACGACCCCGCCCAGCGGCGGCCCGACATCTCCCTGGCCCGGCGCCTGCTCGACTGGAGCCCCACCGTGGAGCTGGAGGAGGGGCTGCGGCTGACGCTGGAGGGCATGCGCTTCGCGGTCCCCCCGGCGCCGGCGCCCTGACGGGCCCCGAGCCTGCGGTCCGGGCCCGGGGGCTGACCAAGCGCTACGGGGACTTCACGGCGGTCGACGGCATCGACCTGGAGGTGGCGCGGGGCGAGTGCTTCGGCTTCCTCGGGCCGAACGGCGCCGGCAAGACCACCACCATGCGGATGCTGTCGTGCCTCGCGCCGCGCGACAGCGGTGAGCTGCGCGTGCTGGGCCTCGACCCGGCGCGCGAGCCGCGCGCCCTGAAGCGGCGCCTCGGCGTGGTGGCGCAGGACACGACGCTCGACCTGGAGCTCACCGTCCGCGAGAATCTCCTGGTATTCGCGAGATATTTCGACATCCCGCGCGCCGCCGCCCGGCAGCGGGCGGACGAGCTGCTCGGCCTGATGGCGCTCTCGGACCGCGCCGGCGACGCCGTCGACCGCCTCTCGGGCGGCATGCGCCGCCGCCTCCAGATCGGGCGGGCGCTGATCAACCAGCCGGAGCTGGTGCTGCTCGACGAGCCGACCACCGGGCTCGACCCCCAGGCGCGCCACGCGGTCTGGGAGCGGCTGCGCCTGTTGCGCGGCGCCGGCGCGACGCTCGTGCTGACCACCCACTACATGGACGAGGCCGCCCAGCTCTGCGACCGGCTGGTGGTGATGGACCACGGGCGCATCGTCCGGGAGGGCCGGCCGGCCGATCTCGTGGCCGCGGAGGTGGGCCGCGAGGTGCTGGAGCTGCGCGTGGCGCCGGGCGATGTGGGCCCGCTGCTCGAGGTGATCGCGTCCGGCGCCCGCGGACACGAGGTCGACGGCGACCTGGTGCTGCTGTTCACCGACGACGCGGAGGCGCTCTGGTCGGTGGCGCGTGCGGCGGGGGTGCCGGTGCGGCTGCAGGCGGCACGGCCGGCGGGCCTCGAAGATGTCTTCCTCCGCCTCACGGGCCGCCATCTCCGCGACGAGAGCTGACGCCCCGCTAG
Source organism: Thermoleophilia bacterium (assembly GCA_016463385.1). Classification (GTDB taxonomy): domain Bacteria; phylum Actinomycetota; class Thermoleophilia; order Miltoncostaeales; family Miltoncostaeaceae; genus Miltoncostaea. The sequence goes on along the minus strand of JAEMRL010000257.1, from coordinate 1,183 downwards.
GCGCTTCCCGCGGTCGGGGCGGGCGCGTCGTCGTCGTCGTCGGCCTCCGCCCAGGCGTCACGCGCCCAGAGGGGGGGCCCGCCGAAGCGCCGCGCGAGGAGGATGCCGAGCGAGTAGAGCACGATCTGGGGGATCATCAGCAGCAGCATCGAGAACGGGTCGCCGCCCGGCAGGATCGCCGCGAGGGCCGCGATGACGACGACCGCGACCCGCCACTGTCGGACGTAGAACTCGGCGCTCGTGACGCCGATCCGGGCCAGCGCCAGCATGGCGACGGGGATCTCGAACATCAGCCCGCCGCCCAGCATCAGGCTGGTGACGAAGGCGAAGTACTCGCCCGCGCGCACCTCGGTCTGGAAGGTGTCGCCACCGAAGTTGAGGAGGAAGCGCAGGGCCACCGGCAGCACCACGTAGAAGGCGAAGGCGACGCCGGCCACGAAGAGGCCCGATGCGCCGGCGACGACCGCGAGCATCCGGCGGCGCGACTGGTCCTGCACCGCCGGGATCACGAACGCGTAGAGCTGGTAGAGCCAGACCGGCAGCGCCGCCAGGATCGCCGTCCAGAAGCACACCTTCAGCACGGTGAAGAAGGGCTCTGTCGGGGAGAGGGTGATCAGCCCCTCCTCCTTGTACCGGTCGGGCAGCGGGTACTGCAGCGCCGAGATCAGCTGCTCGTGGAACCCGTACGCGACGCCGAACGCGACCGCGAGCGCCAGCACCGAGACGATGATGCGGTTGCGGAGCTCATCGAGGTGGTCGATGACGCTCAGATGCTCATCACGCCCGACCCGGCTCAGGCGGCGTACCCCGAGGAGGGCCATTACCGGCGGCGCTCCCCCCCGAACGGGCTAGGAGTCAGGGCTCTTGGGCGGGGTGTCCCCGGAGAGGACGACCCCCTCCAGGATCTCGTCGTCGGTCTCGGACGCCGGCGCGTCGGCGTCGGCCGCCGGGCCCGGAGCGGCGGGGACGGCGGCCGTCAGTCCATCAGGCGCCTCCGCATTAGGACCGGCTTGAACGCATCACCCATCCGATGAGTGCGCCAATGGTTGCCCGCCCAATGATGACGCCCGCCACGGCACCGGCACTGCTGGCTGCGAAATCGATAAGCTGTGAGTGCCGACCTGGAACCCAGATCTGCCCGATCTCTAGAATGCCGGCGAGCGCAACGAGACCGGCCGCAATC
>JAEMRL010000256.1:2828-4221 GCA_016463385.1 Thermoleophilia bacterium | reverse complement strand
TGCGTAAATGAAGCAGCCGTCGACCACTCCCTACCTGATCCGCGCGATCTACGACCCGGACGCCCCGCTCGAGCGCCGCGACATGCTCCTGGAGGGACGCTTCCTCGGGCTGCGGTTCCTGCTCGGCGTCCGCGTGGTGGGTGTGGTGGACGAGGCCGGGGAGCGCGACGGCCGTCCGGCGCGGCGCTGGGGGTGGAGCTACCGGACGCTCCAGGGGCACCTCGAGACGGGCCAGATGGACTTCGAGGTGGTCAAGTGGCGCGACACCGGCGAGGTCGAGTTCCGCATCCACGCCGTCTCGCGGCCGGCCGCGATCCCGAACCCCGTCGTGCGCTACGGCTTCCGCATCTTCGGACGCGGGCTGCAGCTGCGCTTCGCGCGCACCGCCGGCGAGAGGATGCGCCACCTGGTGGAGGCCCGCCTCTCCGGTGCGGCGCGCCCCGACGCCGAGCCGCCGCCCGACGTCGAGGCGGCGCCGGGTGCGTCAGCCCGGGCCTGAGGCCGCCACGGGCTCCGCGGCGGCCGGCACGGCCACGGCGCCGCGGACCTCCGCGAGCGGCGGGCGCTCGTCGAGGGGCACGTCGCGCACGCGCATGGCACCGTCGTCCGCCGGGACGAGCATCCGCCCCGCCGCCATCTCCTCGTAGACCTCCCGCGGCAGGCGCCGCCGCAGCCCGGCGCACATGACCGAGAGCGCCATGGCGCTCAGCGCGCGAAGGGGCTGGTGACGGTTCTGGCGCGTGCCGAGATCGACCTGGGCCAGGCCGTCCAGACCCACCTCGGCGAACGCGTCGATCAGCATCGCCGTCTCGATGCCGTAGCCCACGGGGTAGGGCAGCCGCTCGAGCAGGCCGCGGCGAGCGGCCGTCTCGCCCGCGAGCGGTTGCGCGAAGACGCCGAGCTCCGGAGCGATGAGGCTGAGCAGGGGTCGGGCGACCAGCTCGGTGACCCGGCCGCCCTCGTCCGGGGAGACGGTGGCGCCGACGCGCAGGGGGCGCCGGAAGGTGCCCTTCACGAGCGACACCGAGGGGTCGAGGATGAGGGGGCCGAGGAGGCCGGTGACGAAGCCGGCGTCGAAATCGAGCGTGTCGGCGTCGACGTAGGCGACGATGTCCCCGTCGGTCGCCGCGAGCGCCCGCCACATCGCGTCGCCCTTGCCCCGGCAGGGACCGAACTGCGGCATCACCTCGTCCTCGTCGACCACCCGTGCCCCGTGCGCCGCGGCGATCGCAGCCGTGCCGTCGGCCGATCCGGCGTCGATCACGAGCATGTCGTCCACGAGACCGAGGGCCTCCAGCGGGCGGATCGCGTCGAGGATGGCCCCGATCGTGCCCGCGACCTCGCGGCAGGGCAGCACCACCGACACCCGCCCGGTCTTGCGCCGGGCGAGTTC
>JAEMRL010000256.1:0-2818 GCA_016463385.1 Thermoleophilia bacterium | reverse complement strand
TCGGCGGCGTCGTGGTCGCCGGCGCGGGAGGTGCGCCGGCGGGTCCATGAGTCGGCGCGCAGGTCGGCCGAGAGTCCGTGCCGGGCGCGGCCGTCGGTGCGCCCGGAGGTGAGGACGCGGACCGACATCGAGCGCGTGATCGGAATGGCCTTGTCGATCAGCGAGCGCTCGAGCGCCTGGTCCTCGAGGGTCGCCAGCGGCCGCAGGCCGCCGGTCCTCCGGTAGGCCTCGACCGTGATCCCGATCGAGGCGCCGCTGAAGAAGGGGTGCTCGGCGACCTCCCCGCCCTCGCGTCCCACGGCGGTCAGCCGGCGGCGCAGCCGCGACTCACGCGGGCGCAGGTCCGCCGGGGGGAGGTCGCCGGGGTCCACCTCGATCACGCCGCCGATGGCCCGCGCCCCGCCGGCGACCAGGTCGAGCTGGTGGCGCAGCCAGCGCCGGTCGGGGACCGTGTCGGCATCGGTCGAGGCGATCAGCCCGTCGGCCAGCCCGAGCCCGGTGAGCCGGGCGAAGGCCAGCTCCATCCCGGCGCGGCGGCTGCGGCCTGCGCCGCCGGCGTCGGGCGCGATCACGAGCAGCGTGAACCCGGGATGGCGCGCCGCCTCGTCGCGGGCGCGCTCCGCGGTGCCGTCGGAGCAGCCGTCGAGCACCAGGATCGCCTCGTACTCGTCGTGATCGAGACCGTCCTGGCACGCGAGCGCGGAGACGCACGACGCGATGCGCTCCTCCTCGTCGCGCGCGGGGACGACGACGCAGGCCCGCAGGCGCGCGGCCGGTGGCGCCAGCGGGCTCACCCGGACGCCCCGGGACGGTCGAAGCGGTCGAGCAGGTACTGCGGCCGGCGCTGACTGAGGGAGTGCGTGAGGCCCGCGTGGCCGGAGGCGAGACGGGCGTGGACGTCCTCGCCCGAGAGCGGGTAGTGCCGCACCGGCCCGCGCCAGTGCACGGCCAGCACGGAGCCGCCCGGCGCGACGGCCTCGCGCACCGCGCGCCAGGTCTCCTCGAGCAGCGCGCGATCGCCGTAGTAGAGGACCTCGGAGCACACGATCAGGTCGAAGGGGCCCTCGGGGAGCTCGTCGGGCGCTCGGCGCTGCTCCACGCGCACGTCGTCCCGCCCCTCCAGGCGCCGGCGCGCCTGCTCCACCGCGCGGGGGGCCGAGTCGATCGCCAGGAGCGCCTCACAGCGCTCGGCCAGCAGCGCGCTGAGCACCCCGATCGAGCAGCCGATCTCGAGGGCCGTTCCCACCTGTCCCGGGGGGAGGGCGGCCAACGTGGCCGCGTACTTGTCGCGCTCGTAGGCGCTCCCCGCCAGGTCCCACGGATCGGGGTCGGCGCGGTAGAGCTCCTCGAAGTACTCGGCGCTCATCCGCCGCCTCACACGGCCCTCCGCGCGAGCTCGCGCATGCCGAGACGGGCCACCATCGGGTCGAGGCGGTGCTGCAGCAGGAAGAGCTCCAGGTCGCGGCGGCAGCGGTCGAGATCGCCGCCGCTCGCGAAGGGCCGCGAGCCGAGAGCCCGGGCGCCCTCCTCGAGGACCGTCCGGCAGGCCTCGGAGACGGCCGCCCTCAGCAGCACCGAGGTGTCGGCGAGGTCCCGATCCGGGTCGTCGGCCACGGCGGCCGCGGCCTCGAGCCAGCGGTCGATGCCGGCGACCGCGCCCACGATCCGCCCGGCGGCGAGGCCGTCCAGCTCGCCGGGCCGCGTACGGCCCGCGAGGGCGTCGAGCGCGGCATCGGCCGCGCGGTCGGCGATGCCGGCCCAGCACGCGGCCGTGCGGATCGCATCGCGCGAGAACCACGGCTCGCGCACGAGCTCCCCGGGCGCGCCGAGCACGGCGATGACCGGCGCGGCGTGGAAGAGCACCCGGTGGCTCTCGGCCGTCCGAAGGCCCGACCCGGCGTACCAGCCCGTGTCGATCTCGATTCCGCGCGAGACGTCGACGTAGGCGAGCAGGCCGGGTCCGGCGTCGCCGGTCACCGTGACGAGCGCCCGGTCGACCCCGCCCGCGCCCGAGCAGAAGACCTTCGCGCCGACGACGACCGGGCCGGAGCGCCCGTCGACGAGGCGGGCGGGCACGCCCTCTCCGGGCACGGGATCGGCCCCCCAGACGCCGATCCTCCGGGAGCCCGCAGCGAGGGCGCGCATCTCGGCGGCCCGCAGCGGACCGGGCGCCAGGGCCAGCAGGCGCTCCATCCCGTTCAGGTGCCCGTCGATGATCCGGCCGACCGAGCCGTCGGCGCGCGCGATGCGGCGCACCAGCGACCACTCCTGGCGGTGCCCGAGCGACGCCGCGAACCCGAGCGCCCCGGCGCGCTCCAACGCGCCGACGGCCTCCTCGGGGAAGCGGGCGGGCGCGCGATCGCGGGCGGCCGCGCCGGCGGCGACCTCCGCGAGCGCGTCGTCGACCGAGGGGCCCGTCGCCCGTGCCGGGGCGGCGGACGAGCTCACCGCGCGCGCTCCGGCGCGAGGGCGGGCAGGGCGGTGCCGAGCCCGAGCGCGTGGATGTGCGCGCACAACGGGGTGAGCAGCCGGAGGGTCTGGAGGCAGTCCCGCCGCCGGGCGCCCGGGCCGAGACCGTCGTGCATCAGCACCACCGCTCCCGCGCGTACGCCGGGGGCGATCGCGGCCATCATGCGCTCCGCGGCATCCCCTCGCCAGTCGTGCGAGTCGGCGGTCCAGCCGGTGAGGGTCAGGCCCCTCTCCGCGGCGACCTCGGACGTCCACGGTGCCGCGTCGCCCCAGGGCGTCCGCCACCGCGCCGGATGGACGCCGAGCGACGCCAGCTCCTCGAGGGCGCGGTCGGTGTCGTCCTCGACCT
>JAEMRL010000255.1 GCA_016463385.1 Thermoleophilia bacterium | reverse complement strand
CTCGCTGATGATCCCGAAGCCGGGCAGCATCATGATGTAGACGGCCGGGTGCGAGTAGAACCAGAAGATGTGCTGGTAGGCGATGACGTCGCCGCCGCCGGACGGGTCGAAGAACTGCGTCCCGATGACCCGGTCGAAGAGCGTCATGAACTGCGAGCCGGCGATGAACGGCGTGCCGAAGACGACGAGCGCCGAGGTGGTCGCATTGGCCCACACCAGCAGCGGCATGCGCCAGACGGTCATGCCCGGCGCCCGCATGGTGAAGATCGTGACCAGGAAGTTGATCGCGGTGGCGATCGAGCTGGCGCCGACCACCTGCACGCCGACCTCGAAGAGGGTGGCGCCGGTGCCGCCCTGCGTGGCGAGCGGGACGTAGGCGGTCCAGCCGGCCGAGAAGGCGCCGAAGACCGGGCTGATGATCATCATCAGCCCGCCGGGGACCAGCATCCACACCGACAGCGCGTTCAGGCGCGGGAACGCCATGTCCTTGGCGCCGATCATGATCGGCAGGATGAAGTTCGCCAGGCCGGCGAAGGCCGGGATGACGAACAGGAAGATCATCACCGTCGCGTGGACGCTGAAGAGGCCGTTGTAGGTCTCGCCGTCGCCCAGGGTCTGGCCCGAGGTGAAGAGCTCGGCGCGGACGGCCTCGGCGAAGAGGCCTGCCAGCACGAAGAAGGTGAAGACGATGGCCATGTACTGGACACCGATGACCTTGTGGTCCGTGTTCACCTTGAAGTAGTCGCGCCAGCCGTGGGCGCCGTGCATCGAGTGGTCCTCGCCGTCCACCCGGCGGCCGGTCATCCACTGCCACCACCAGTCGAAGCAGCCGATCCCGATCAGGAACCCGATGGTCGTCAGCGCGGCGATGGCGGTGACGTAGACCTGCGCCACCCAGAGCGGCTCCATCCCGAAGATGGTCCGCATCAGCCAGATCAGGCCCAGCGCGAAGAGGGCGCTCCCGGCCGACCACAGCACCGCGCGCTTCCACCAGTAGGAGAGCGGGCGCGGATCGACGTGGTGGGCGTGGCCCGAGGGGTCGGAGTGCGTGGGTGCGTGAGTGGCCATGGTGGTCCTCGGTTACCGGGTCACGGCTGGGCGGGTTCGGGCGTGGCCGCCGGCGCGGGCGCCGGAGCGGCGAGGTTGGCGACCTGGGTCTCGGCGTCCGCGAGCCACGCCTCGTAGTCGTCGGGCTCCATCACGACGACGCGCGTGCGCATCACCGCGTGGCCGACCCCGCAGAGCTCGGCGCAGATGACCTGGTAGGTGCCCGTCCGGTTCGGGTCGAAGACGACCCGGGTGGTGATGCCGGGCACGACGTCCTGCTTCACGCGGAACTCGACGACGTAGAAGTTGTGGATCACGTCACGGGAGCGCATCCGCAGCTCGACCTGGCGGCCGACCGGGACGCGGAGGTCGCCGCTGCCCACCTGGCCGCCGGGGTATGCGAAGTCCCACGCGAACTGCTGGGCGGTGACGTCCACCACGAGGCGGTCCTGGGCGAGGGCCTCGTTGTCGGAGAGCACCAGGTAGGCCCAGACGGCCATCACGGCGAGGAGGACCGTGGGGACGAGGGTCCACACGATCTCGAGCTTGGTGTTGCCGTGCACCGGAGGTCCGTCGCTCTCGTCGCCCGGCGCGGCGCGGAAGCGCCACGCGCTGTAGACCAGGACCACGGTGACGAGGGTGAAGATGGCCACCGACGCCCAGACGACGAACCACATCAGGGAGTCGACGCGCTCCGCCTGCTCGGCGGCCTGGATCGGGATCCAGTCGATCAGCACGGCGGTCGCCGCCGTCAATCCTCCGATGACGATCGTGAGGATGATGAGCGGGATCGTGTGGCGGCTCCTCAGCACGGCGGGGAACCTATCACGCGTTTCCGGCCGCGAAAGGGGTGTCCGAGCGGGTCACACGTCCCTGCGCCGAGCGCGATTCGGCCCAAGCCGAAGCCGGTCACGAGGCGAGGGCGGGGCGCCCGACGACGCGCAGCGCCGCCGCGGTGCAGAGCGCGAACAGCGCGGCGCCGAGGACGAGGGGCACGGCGATGCCCACGTGCTCGAAGAGGACGGTCGCCAGCAACGGCGCGCCGATGCGGGCCGCGCCGCCCACGGAGGCGCTCAGGCCGAGGACCATCCCCTGCTCGCGCTCTCCGGCGGCCAGCGAGATCAGGGCCGTGGTGGTCGAGAAGACCAGGCCCGAGGCGACCGCCAGCAGGGCGAGGCCGATCAGCAGGAGCCACAGGTCGTGGGAGACGGCGACGAGCAGCAGGCCGGCGGCGGTGCCGCCCAGGCCCACGATCATCACCCGGCTCTCGCCCCAGCGCTCCACCACCCGCCCCACCAGGTATCCCTGCGAGAACACGGCCATCACCCCGATGAACGTGAACAGCAGCCCCATCTGCACGGGGCTGTAGGAGAAGCGCCGCTCCCCGAAGAGGGCGAAGGTCGTCTCCATGCCCACGAACGCGAACGTCGAGACGAACGACAGCCACACCAGCGGGGCGAGGTCGCGGCTCGAGAGGGCCCGGCGGACGATCCCCAGCCGCGGCACGGGGGCCTCGGGCGCGTCGGTGCCCGGGCGGCGCGACTCGGGCAGGCGCACGTAGGCGATGGCGAAGTTGACGGCCGCGAGGCCCGAGGCGACGAAGAACGGCAGGCGCTGGTCGATCGCCGAGAAGAGCGCCCCGATCGCCGGTCCGAGGACGAAGCCGAGGCCGAAGGCGGCGCCGATCATCCCCATGCCCCTCGCGCGGTCCTTGGGCTCGGTGACGTCGGCGACGTACGCCTGGGCGGCCGCGTAGGAGGCGCCGGCGATGCCCTGCAGCACCCGGGCGATCAGGAGCATCACCAGCGTCCCCGCCAGGCCGATGAAGAGCGCGGCCACCGCGCTGCCCGCCAGCGAGATGAGGATCACCGGCCGGCGGCCGTGACGGTCGGAGAGGCGGCCCCACACGGGCGCGAACAGCAGCTGCGCCACCGCGTAGGACGCCGTGATGATCCCGATCTCCACCGGCGAGGCGCCGATCTCCTCCGCCCACAGCGGCAGGATCGGCAGCACCAGGCCGAAGCCGATGAGGTCGATGACGACCGTCGTGAAGACGATCCCCAGCGGCGTCAGGAAGAACGACGCCCCGCGGCCGGCCCTACCCACGATCAGAACGCGTCGACGGCGAGGGCGACGAAGACGAGGGCGAGATAGAGGAGGGAGTAGTGGAAGGTCGCCTTGGCCCAGCCGATCGCGGGGTCGCGGTAGAGCCTCCACGACAGGTAGAGGAACACCAGCCCGAGGACGAGCGCGCTCACCAGGTAGAACATCCCCGCGGCGCCCGAGGCGACCGGCAGGAGGCTCACGGCGATCATCACGGAGGTCCACAGCAGGATCTGCCGCTTGGTCTCCTCCACGCCGTGCACGACCGGCAGCATCGGGACCCCGGCGGCGGCGTAGTCGCGCTTGAGCATCAGCGCGAGCGCCCAGAAGTGCGGCGGGGTCCAGTAGAAGACGATCGCGAAGAGGATCCAGGCCGACAGCGACAGGTCGCCGGTCACGGCGGCCCATCCGACCAGGGGCGGCACGGCCCCCGCGGAGCCGCCGATCACGATGTTGTGGATCGAGGTCCGCTTCAGCCAGAGGGTGTAGACCCCGACGTAGAGGACCAGCCCGAGCAGCGCCAGCGCCGCGGCGAGCCAGTTCGAGGAGAGCCCGATGACGACGGCGCTCACCACGCCGAGGGCGATGCCGAACGCGAGGGCCCGCCCGGGCGTCACGCGGCCCGTCACCACGGGGCGCGCGTCGGTGCGGTGCATGACGTCGTCGATGTCGCGGTCGATGTACTGGTTGATCGCGTTGGCGCCGCCGGCGGCGAGGTAGCCGCCGACGAGCGTCCAGAGCACCAGCCAGAAGCCGGGGTTCCCGCCCTCGGCGACGAACATCGCCGCGCCGGTCGTGAAGAGCAGCAGGGAGATGACGCGGGGCTTGGTCAGCCGGACGTAGTCGGCGACCACGCCGAGGGGCCCCGTCGCGATCCCGGCCGGGATGGCACGGGTCGTCATGCGGCGGCCGAGTAGGCGAGCAGGACGGCCAGGAGGACCACCGGGACGATCGCCCAGACGGTCTCGAGGCGGCGGTGGGCGGCGCTCTCCTCCGGGTCGGCGGCCGGCGCCGGACCCCGGTGGAACACGGCCAGGACGGAGGGCACGGCGAACAGGACCGCGAGCACCAGCGCCGTCGTCCTCATCGCTCTGTCTCCC
>JAEMRL010000254.1 GCA_016463385.1 Thermoleophilia bacterium | reverse complement strand
GAGAAGCGGAGGCCGGCGATGCCGGCGTCGGGGCACGCGGCGACCAGACGGGCCGTCAACTCCTCGCGCCGCGCCGACAGCTCGTGGGCCCATGCCGCGTCCGAGCAGGCGACCGTGACCACCCCGGCCCGGGTGCAGCGCACGGGCACGCTGTGGCGCGCCCCGTCGGCGCCGACCACGGCGGGCCAGGCCACCGCGGCCGCGCCCGCCGGTCCCTTGGGCGACGGCCCCCCGGACTTCCTGCGGAAGCGCTTGAGCGCGTCGGCGGCCGGCATCGGGTCCTTGCGATGCCGGTGCCTGCGGGGGTGGTCAGGCATGCAGGCGCCCGTCCTCCACCCTGACGACGGCGTCAGGGGGCGCGGCCAGCGCGTCGGCGGCGCCCGGATCGGCGCTCGTGACCAGTGTCTGACCGCCGTCGCGCACCGCCTCCAGCAGCAGCCGGCGGCGCACCGGGTCGAGCTCACTGAGAACGTCGTCGAGCAGGAGTATCGGCCGGGCGGCACGGGCGCGGAGGTGGTCCCGGGCCGCCAGCAGCAGGGCCAGCGCGGCGGTGCGCTGCTCGCCCTGGCTCCCCTCGCGGCGCAGGTCGGCGTCGCCGGCGCCGATCCAGAGGTCGTCCCGGTGCGGCCCCGAGAGGGTCTGGGCCGCCTGGATCTCGCGCGGCCGCCGCTCGGCGAGCATGTCGGCGAGGTGCTCCTCCAACGCCGCGTCGGCCACCTCGGGGAGTGTCGCCGGCGACGTCTCGAGCCGGAGGGTGCCCCCGGCGCCGCCGCCCAGGTCGGCGAGCCACCCGGCGAACGGCCCCGCGAGGGCCGCGACGCCCTCGCGCCGGGCCCGGGCCACCCGCGCTCCGAGCTCGGCCATCGGGGCCTCCCAGGCCGGCAGGCTGGCCTCCGAGGCGAGCCCGGCCCGCACCCGGCGCAGCAGCGCGTTGCGCTGGGCCAGCGCGTGCTGGTAGCCGGAGAGGTCCTCGGCGAACCCGGGCGCGGCGGCCTCCAGAACGCGGTCGAGCGCGCGGCGGCGGGCGGCGGGCGGACCCTTCACCGCGCGGAGCTCGTCGGGGAGGAACACCAGCACCGCGCGCGCGCGCCATCCGGCGAGCGTCCGGACCGGATCGCCGTCGAGGCGCAGCCGCCGCCCGCGCCCGGCGGCGAAGCCGATCTCGCGACGGTGCGAGCCGGGCGGCCCGTCGAGGTCGAGCGTGACGTGGAGGGCCTCGGCGCCGCGCCGCACGACCTCGGCCTCCCGGGCGGTGCGGGGGGAGACGCCGACGCAGCCGAGCACGAGGGCCTCGACGAGGGAGGTCTTGCCGGCCCCGTTCGGCCCGACGATCAGCACCAGCCCGGCCGGCAGGTCCAGCTCGGCCCGGTCCCAGCAGCGGACGTCGGCCACCGCGAGGCGCCGCGCCACCCAGTCCGGGGCGGGCGGCACCGGGTCGTGGCTAGGCGTTGAGCCTGATCGGCATGAGGAGGTAGCGGTAGTCATCGTTCGCCCCGCGCAGCAGCCCGGGCCGGAGCGGGCTGATCAGGCCGAGGCGCACCTCGTCCCCGCCGATGCTCTCGACGCCGGCGCGCAGGAACTCGACGTTGAAGCCCATCTCGAGCGGCTCACCGGTGAAGGCGACCGGGATCGACTCGTGGCCCTCGCCGATCTGGTCGCTGATGGCGGAGATCGTGACGGCGCCGGGCTCGAAGGCGAGCCGGACCGGGGTGTTCCGCTGCGCCAGCACGCCGATGCGGGTCAGCACGCCGAGCAGCTCGGCGCGCTCGAAGGCGACGTCGTGCTCGAAGGTGTCGGGCACGAGCTGGCGGTGATCCGGGAACTGCCCCTCGATCAGCCGGCTGGTGAGCCGCAGGTCGCCGATGCGGAAGAGGGCCTGGGTCTCGGTGAGGACCACCTCGACGGCGTCGGGCTTCATCACGCCGACCAGCCGGGAGACCTCGTTGAGAGCGCGCGCCGGCACGATCGCCTCGCGCACGTCGGCCGGCGGGGCGTCGAGCGCCGTCTGACGCACGGCCAGGCGGTAGGAGTCGGTGGCCACCATCGTCAGCCCATCCGGGCCGATGCGCACCAGGACGCCGGTGAGCACCGGGCGGGTCTCGTCGCGCGATGCGGCGCGGGCCACGCGGTCGATCGCCTCGACGAGCGGGTCGGAGGGGATCGACAGGCCGCTGCCCTCGTCGGCGGGCAACTCCGGGAAGTCGTGCGCCTGGAGGCAGTTCAGCGAGAAGGACGAGCCGCCGCCGGAGAGGCTGACCACGCCCTCGTTGGCGCGGTGCTCGAGGGTGATCGGCCCGTCGGCCATGGACCGCACGATGTCGGCGGCCAGGCGGGGCAGCACCACGGCGCCCGGCTCCTCGACCGACATCTCCAGCGGCACCCGCAGCGAGATCTCCATGTCGGTCGCGGCGAGCTCGCAGCGACCCTCCTCGGCCCGCAGGAGGACGTGGGAGAGGATCTGGATGGTGCTCTTGGCGGAGGCCGCTCGGCCGGCGATCGCAAGCTTCGCGGCCAGCTCCTCCTTGGGCGATGAAAAACGCACGGCGGTGACCCTACCGCCTGCCGCGGGCGTCCGCAGAGGCCGGTCGTGCGGCTCTCCACCGATGGACCTGCGACCTCTTTGACGTAAAGAGAAAGAGGGGTTTCAAACCCGTTACAACCGTAGGCCCTGTGCACTCGGTGGAGACCATCTGAAGATGCTGCAAATGAAGTGATTCAGGGTGTTGGCGGGCCGGTGGGCGGACGTCACCGCGAGGGGTGTTGCGTCCCCATGCGTCCCCAGGGCCGGGGCCGGAGCCCTCCCGTGCGGTGCACTGTGGGGAGGGGGCGCACCCCCCGTCCCGAGGGATGTCCACCGTCACGGGCGGGAGCGGCGCCCGGTGAGGCGGCCGGTCAGGGCCTGCACCGCGGTGAGCACCTCGCCCTCGCCGGCCATCTGTGTCGCCACCTTCTGCACGGCGTACATCACCGTGGTGTGGTCGCGGCCGCCGAACGCGCGGCCGATCGCGGGCAGGGAGGCGTCGGTCAGCTCGCGGGCGAGGTACATGGCCACCTGGCGGGGGCGCACGATGCGGCGCGTGCGCTTGTCGCCGTTCATCTCGTCGAGGGTGACGGTGTAGTAGCGGCAGACCTCGCTCTGGATCACCGAGATGCTCAGCACGCCCTCCCCGGCCGGGAAGAGGTCCTCGAGGACCTCGTTGGCCAGCTCGACCGTGATGCGGCGCCCCGAGATGGAGCCGTGGGCGACGACCCGGGTGAGAGCGCCCTCCAGCGCGCGCACGTTCGTCGACACGCGGCCCGCGATGAAGGGCAGCACCTCGGGATCGTGGATCTCGTAGCGGTCGGCCCGCACGCGCTTCTGGAGGATCGCGATGCGCGTCTCGATGTCGGGGGGCTGGACGTCGGTGATCAGCCCCATCTCGAAGCGGCTCCGCAGACGGTCCTCGAGGGTCGCGATCGCCTTGGGGGGCCGGTCGGACGAGATCACGATCTGCTTGCCGCTGTCGTGGAGCGCGTTGAAGGTGTGGAAGAACTCCTCCTGGGTCTGCTCGCGCCCCTGCAACGACTGGATGTCGTCGATCAGCAGGATGTCCGTGTTCCGGTAGCGGTCCTTGAACGAGCGGATCCCCCCGTCGCGGAGGGCGTTGATGAACTCGTTGGTGAAGGTCTCCACGGAGACGTAGGTGAGCGCGAGCTCCGGGTGGTTGGCCTCCACGAAGTGGCCGATGGCGTGGAGCAGATGGGTCTTGCCGAGGCCCACCCCGCCGTAGATGAAGAACGGGTTGTAGGCCTTGGCGGGCGCCTCGGCCACGGCGAGGGCCGCGGCCTGCGCGAAGCGGTTCGAGGGGCCGGTGACGAAGGCCTCGAAGGTGAAGCGGGGCTGGAGGCCGCTTGCGCGCCGGGGCTGGAGCGAGGCCATCGACTCCCGCGGCCGGTCCTGCTCGGGGGCCGGCTGCTCGGCGGGAGCGTCGTCGCCGCCGGCGTCCGGCCGGGCCTCGACGGTGATCTCGACCTCGAGGTCGGAGCCGCGGATCTCGAAGAGGGCGTCGCGGAGCAGCGGCAGGTACCGCTGGCGGATCCACTGGCGCAGCAGTTCGGTGTCGACCGCGAGGACGATGCGGTCATCGGCCAGCAGCACCGGCCGGGCACCGGAGAACGCGAACTTGAACGTCTGGCCGTTGAGGGTCGCGCGCAGGCGTTCGCGGACCTCCGACCAGACGGCGTCGCGCTCGTGGTCGGGGGCGATCGTGGTG
>JAEMRL010000253.1 GCA_016463385.1 Thermoleophilia bacterium | reverse complement strand
CCGGGCAGCTCGGCGACGACGGCCTCGGGCGTCGTCAGCACCGAGGGGTCCCGGGGTCCGCCGTGCCCCTCGGTCAGGTTCAGGAGGTCGTGGGCGACCAGCAGCAGCACGCCGCCCGGGGCGAGCGCGGCGGCGGCGCGGGCGAGCACCCGGGCGCGGAGCCCGGGGTCGAGGTGCAGGTAGAGGACGACCACCAGGTCGGCGCTCTCCGGTTGCGGCGCGTACCCGGAGAGGTCGGCCTCGACGAGCCGGGGCGACACGTCGTGAGCGGAGGCGAGCCGCGCCGCCTTGGCGAGCGCCACCCCGGAGAAGTCGACCGCGGTGACCTCCCAGCCCCGGCGCGCGAGCCAGACGGCGTTGCGCCCCTCGCCGCAGGCGAGGTCGAGGGCGCGCCCGGGCGGGAGGGTCTCCGCCTCCTCGCGCAGGAAGCGGTTCGGCTCGCCGCTCCAGATCAGGTCGGGCGTGTCGTAGCGGCGGTCCCAGTCGCCGCTCGTCATGCCCGGTCGGGTCATGGGCCTACGACGCGCTCGAGCACCCTCGTCAGGCGCTCGCCGGCCTCGCGGGCCACGGGCTCCAGAGCCGGGTTGCCCACCATCCCGAGCATCTTCTCGGCCGAGATGGCGCTGACGTGGGTCGTGCCGTCCTGGGTGAACACCACCACGTTGCACGGCAGCAGCGCCCCCAGCTGCAGCTCGGCCTCCAGCGCCCGGTGGGCGAGGGGCGGGTTGCAGGCGCCGAGGATGACGTAGGGCTCGCGGTCGACGCCGAGCTTCTCCTTCATGGTCGCCTGGACGTCGATCTCGGTGAGGACGCCGAAGCCCTCGGCGGCCAGCGCCATGCGCGTGCGGCCGAGGACCTCGTCGAAGGTGCCGGGAGCCTCGACGCGATCGGCGTAGGCGGTGTCGGTGATCGTCATGGGAGTGCTCCTGGTCGTCAGTCGTCGATGGGCGGGGGCTGCTCACCGGTGGCCATCATCACCCGGTTCCATGCGTTGATGCCCGTGATGACCACCACCAGCGCCGTGAGCTCCGGGCCCTCGAAGACCTCCGCCGCCCCGGCGTAGGCCTCCTCCGGCACCGGGCCCTGGGAGAGCCGGGTCAGCGCCTCCGTGAGCGCGAGCGCCGCACGCTCGCGCTCATCGAAGAACGACGTCTCCCGCCAGACCGCCAGCGTGTCGAGGCGGCGCTGGTGCTCGCCGCCCTTCAGGGCGACCCGGATGTGCTGGTCGATGCAGTAGGCGCAGCCGTTGATCTGGGACGCGCGCACCTTCACCAGCTCGGCGAGCGAGTGGTCGAGCGTGGCGGCCCGGGTGAGGGCCGCCAGCGCCCGGTAGGCGTCGGGTGCGTCGTGCCGGACGTCGGCGCGCCGTATCGCGGTGGTCGTGGTCATCGCCCGCCCTCCTGCTGGGTGTGGATGCCGGCGGCCATCAGTGGCCGAACCGGACGTCGGGGAGCACGCGGTGCAGCCACTCCGGCCGCCACCAGGCCCAGTGCCCGGCGAGCCGCAGCGCGACCGGGACCAGCAGGAGGCGGACCAGCAGCGCGTCGAGCAGGACCGCGACCCCGAGGATCACGCCCATCTCCTTCGGCGGCAGCGGACCCGACAGGGCGAAGGTGAAGAACACCGCCACCATGACGGCAGCCGCGGCCAGGATGACGCGGCCCGAGTGCGCCATGCCGCCGATCGCGGCCTCCTTGGCGTCGTGCGAGCGGTCCCAGTGCTCCTTGGCCGAGGACAGCAGGAAGACGGTGTAGTCCATCGAGATGGCGAAGATCATCGCGAAGAAGAACACCGGGCCCCAGGCGTCGAGGAAGCCCTGCGACTCGAAGTTGAGCAGGCCCGACAGGTGGCCGTCCTGGAAGATCAGCGTCGCGACGCCGAACGCCGCGCCGGTGGCCAGCAGGCTCGTGAGGACGCCGATGGCCGCCACGATCGGCGCCTGCAGGGCGACGATCAGCAGCAGGAACCCGAGCACCAGCACGATGCCGATCACCAGCGGCGTGTACGTCTCGAGCACGGCCGCCAGGTCGTGGTTCTCGGCGGCGGCACCGCCGATCAGCACGTCGCCCGGTAGCGTCGAGCGCAGGCGGTCGATGGTGTCGCCGGTCGCGGCGTCCGAGGGACCCGAGGTCGGGACGGCCTGGACGAGCGCGAGCCCGCCCTCGCCGGGCTGGGGCGGCAGGGCCCGGGCGATGCCGGGATCGGCCGCCGCGACCTCCGCCGCGGCCTCCATGGTGGCGGCGGGGCCGACGAGCTGAAGAGTGCCGGGCGCGCCGGGACCGAACGCCGCCGAGACCTGGTCGTAGCCGGCGCGTGAGGAGTCACCGGCCGGGACGACCTTGATCGAGGGCATGCCGGTGGTGAGGCCGAGCGCGGGGATCGACAGGGCGACCAGGGCGATCAGCGCGGGCACCCCGTACAGGAGCGGACGCCGCCAGAGGCGCTCCGCCCAGCCGGCGAACCGCGCCGAGCGGTGCTCGCCGCTGTGGGCCCAGGGCAGGGCGAACTTGTCGACCCTCGGCCCGAGCTTGCCGAGCACGGCCGGCAGCAGGGTGAGCGTCGCGATCAGGATGAAGGTGACCGAGATCATGATCCCGAGCGCCATCGAGCGGAACGCGGGGCTCGGCACCAGCATCACGGCCGAGAGCGAGATGAGGACGGTGATGCCCGAGAAGAGGACCGCCTTGCCCGCGGTGTCCATCGTCTCGCCGACCGCGTCGAGCACGGGCCGGCCGGACCCGAACAGCGAGCCGCGGAAGCGCACGACGATGAACAGCGCGTAGTCGATGCCGAGCGCGAGCGCGAACATCAGCGCGAAGTTCATGGCCCAGATCGACACCTCGAACATCTGCGAGGCGATGAACAGGGCGCCGGCCGAGGATGCGAGGCCGAGGATCGTGAGCAGCAGCGGCAGTCCGGCGGCGACGAGCGCGCCGAAGGCCAGCACGAGGATCGCGAGCGTGACGGGCCAGCTGATGAGCTCGGAGCGCATCATCGCCTCGCGGTTGGCCTCGTTGAAGTCGGACCACATCCCCGACGCGCCGGTGAGGTTGACGCTCACGCCGTCGGCGGAGGCGTCGCGAAGCTCGCCCTTGAGATCGTCGGCGGCCCGGACCATCTCCATCGGGCCCTCGGCGGAGCCGGCCATGACGATCGCGGTGCGCCCGTCGGCCGAGATCGTGGCGCCCTGCTGCGGCGGCGTGACCGAGGCGACCCGGTCGTCGGCGCGCAGGATGGCCTGGGTGCGGTCGATGGTCGCCACGAAGGCGGGATCGGTGACCGTGAGGTCGTCGGACTGCAGCACGACCATCAGGGCCGAGCTGGAGTTGCCGGCGAAGTTCTCCTGGATCAGGTCGCGGGCGGCCACCGACTGCGAGCCGGAGTCCTCCCAGCCCGCGCCCGAGAGGGCGTGCTCGACGCGTGGCGCCAGGACGCCGAGGCCGACGACGACGACGGCCCAGAGCAGGAAGACGGTGCGGGCGTGGACGGCCGACCAGCGGCCGAGGCGCCCGATGGGTCCGAGCGCGCTCATCGTGCGCACCCGCGCAGGTGGGTGACGCGTCGCAGGACCAGTGAGGCGGGGCAGTCTCCCAGGAGCACGAACATCCACTGGCTCACGCCGGCGGCGACCGGAACCAGCAGGAACCAGGGGCTCACCAGCACCCCCAGGGCCACGCCGGCCAGCGTCATCGTGCCCGCGAGCGCGAACAGCGCCCGCTCGAGCGTCCATCGGGTCCTGCTCATCGCGCAACCCCCTCGTCCATCATCGTCTGTAGGCCGTTCAGGTGCCGGTGGATGCCTCCGCAGACCTCTTCGCAGAGCTCGAAGACCGTGTCGTCGGCGATCCGGTAGTGCACGCACACCCCGTCCTTCTCGCGGGCGACGATGCCCGCTCGGTGGAGGAGGCCGAGGTGCTTGGAGATGTTCTGCTGAGAGGTGCCGATCTCGTCGGTGAGCGCCCCGACCGTCAGCGGGTTCCCGCGCAGTGCGTCGAGGATCCGGATCCGGGTGGGGTCGGCGAGGAGGTGGAAGCGCTGGGCGATCACCTCCGCCATGGCGACGGACATCGCGTTCTGGATCATCAGTGCCTCCTCGTTCGGCGTCAGCGAAGGAGAAGTTACTCTACAACTGAACAGTTGACAAGTTGTGGACTTGCCGCACGCCGGATGGGGGAAGGCCGCATCGGCCCGCGGGGAACGGGCAGGGACGGACCGGATCGCGTCCGCTACCGCGTGGGGTCGATGACGGGTGGGGC
>JAEMRL010000252.1 GCA_016463385.1 Thermoleophilia bacterium | reverse complement strand
CCGCCCTCGAGATCGGCGCGGCCGGCCTCCATGGTCTCGACCGCGTGGCGGGTCTCGGCCTGGATCTCGGAGATCAGCCCGGCGATGGAACCTGCCGCCTCCTGGCTCTCCTCGGCCAGCTTGCGCACCTCGTCGGCCACCACGGCGAAGCCGCGTCCCTGCTCGCCGGCACGGGCCGCCTCGATGGCGGCGTTCAGCGCCAGCAGGTTGGTCTGTGCGGCGATGTCGGTGATCGTGGCGACGATCTGGCCGATCGCCTCGCCACGGGTTCCGAGGCCCTCGACGGCCGATGCCGCTCCGCCGACGCTCGCCTCGATGCGGTTCATCGCCGTGACCACGTCGGCCAGCGTCTCGGCTCCCTCGGAGGCCGAGCGGTCGGCTTCCTCGGCCGCGGCGGCCGCCTGGCGCCCGGCGTCGGCGGCGCGCTCGGTGCCCTCGGCGATCCGCGCCATGGCGGTGGTGGCCTCCTGGGTGGAGCTCGACTGCACGCCGGCGCCGCGCGCGACCTCGTCCATGGTGGCGGCGATCTCGCCGACGCCCTGGCCGGCGTGCTCGGAGGTGGCCGCCATCCGGCGGGCCGTCGCCCCGAGCGACTCGGTGGCGGTGGCCACCTGGCGGCAGGTGTCCTGGATCTGCGACACGAAGCGGTTGAAGGCGCCGCCGAGCCGGCCGAACTCGTCGTCGCGGCCCTCATCGACGCGCTGGGTCAGATCCCCGTCACCGTCGGCGATCTCCTCCATGCGGGCGCGCAGCGTGGTGAGCGACGTGTGGACGCCTCCGGCGAAGCGGTTGAAGGCCTTGCCGAGCCCGCCGATCTCGTCGGCGCGGTCCTCCTCGACGCGCTGGGTGAGGTCACCGTCGCCATCGGCGATCTCCTCCATGCGTGCCTTGATGGCGAGGATCGGCCGGGCCACGACCCGGGTGAGCAGGAGGGAGAGGGCGATGCCCACCCCGAGGGCGAGGACGCTGAAGACGATCAGGAAGGCGCGGGCCTGCCCGAGGGCGCTGTTGGCGCTCGACTGGGCGGCGTCGGCCCGGGCCTCGACCTCGGTGAGGACGATCCGGCCCTGGTCGATCTGGCCGACGACGTAGCCCTTGGCGGCCTCCTCCCCGGCGCGGGCGGCCTTCATGTCCCCGCGCTCCACGGCGGGCGCGATGACGTCGAAGACCGTGGCATCGTGCTTCTCGTCGAGCGCTCCGGCCGTCTCGACGGCCTTCTGGATGACGTCGTTGCCCGGGAAGGCCGCGATGATCTCCGTGCGGCCGGCGTCGGCCCGCTCCGCGGAGGCCTCGAAGTCCTCCAGCAGGGCCTTGTCGCCGAAGACGACGAACTCCGCCTGCAGGGAGCGCTGGGTGAGCTGCTCCTCGGGGATCGACTGCGCGGCGGCGACCAGCGCCTGGTAGCGGTCGGCCTCGGCGAACTGCCCGTCTGCCCGGCCCATCATGACCAGCGTCCCGACCAGGGCGATCGCGAAGAGGCCGAGCAGCGCCCCGGTGACACCGGCGATCTTCCGTCCGATGGGAAGATTCTCGACGAACGACAGCACGCTTTTACCTCCCGAAGGTGGAAACCTGAAGAGGGCATCGGACGTTCGGGTCCGCACCTGAGGCGAGGGGAGGGGGATCGGTCAGCGGCGGCCCCGGCCGAAGTTCTGGCCGTCGGGGGCCGCGGCGCGCACGCGTGCCATCTCGGCGGCCGCGGTCGCGGTCGCGGTGTCCGCGGCGGCGGCCGCCTCGACCGGGGGGTCGATGCGCTCCATGCGCGTCACCAGCACGTTGAGGTTGCGGTCTCGGCGCTCCAGGCGCCCCCAGGCCATCACCAGCGGGTCGGCGCGCACCACCGGCCGGTGCCGCTCGTAGACCTCGGGGCGCACGATGCAGTTGACCATGCCGGTCTCGTCCTCGAGCAGCAGGAAGACGATTCCGTTGGCGGTCGCCGGGCGCTGGCGCGCGACCACCAGCCCGGCCACGCGAACCTGCGTACCGTGGGGGGTCTCGCGCAGATCGGCGGCGGTGAGCACTCCAGGGGGCAGCCCCGGGCGCACCAGCGCCACCAGGTGCCAGCCGGTCGACAGGCCGGTGGTCTCGTAGTCGGTGATCGTGCGCTCGAAGCGCCCGAGCTCGGGGAGCGCGGGGGAGGGACCGGCCGGGATCGGGAGGGCCAGCTGGGTGCCCTGCGCCCCCGCGCGCGGCCGCGAGAGGACGCCGAGCTCCCAGAGCATCTCCCTCCGGGGCCGGGCGAGCGCGTCGCAGGCGCCCGCCCGCACCAGCTGGGCGATCTGCTCGCGGCGCAGGTCGGCGCGCGCGGCCAGGTCGGCGATGTCCGCGAAGGGGCCCTCGTGCTCACGCTCTCCCACCAGGCGCTCGGCCGCGTCGCGGCGCACCTCGCGCACGTACCCGAGGCCGATCCGCACGGCTCCCTCCTCGATCGCGCAGATCGCCTGTGAGCGGGCGACGCAGGGCGGCAGCACCCTGACACCCCGTCGCTGGGCGTCTCGTACGAGGCTCGCCGGTGGATAGAAGCCCATCGGCTGGGCGTTCAGCAGGGCGGCGAGGAACTCGGCGGGATAGCGCCGGCGCAGCCAGGCGCTCTGGTAGGCAAGCACGGCGAAGGCCGACGAATGGGCCTTGGGGAAGCCGAAGTTGGAGAAGCCGATCAGCTTGGTGAAGATCGTCCTGATGGTCTCGTCGTCGACTCCGCGCTCGCGGGCGCCGTCGCGGAAGTCGCGCCAGAGGCCGAGCATGGCCTCGCGGCTGCGCTTGCGACTCATCGCCCGGCGCAGCGCCTCGGCCTGCCCGGGGCTGAAGCCGGCCAGGGCCATCGACACCTCGAGCACCTGCTCCTGGAACACCACCACCCCGAGGGTCTCGCGCAGGCAGTCGGCGAGCAGCGGATGGTCGTAGGGCGGCTCGAACGAGGGATCCTCGCGCAGGGCGCGGCGATGCTTCACGTAGGGGTGCACCGCCCCGCCGCTGACCGGGCCGGGCCGGATCAGAGCGACCTGGATGGTGAGGTCGTGCAGGTTCTCCGGCCGCGTCTGCAGGAGGCTCTGCATCTGGGCACGGCTCTCGATCTGGAAGACCCCGACCGTGTCGGCGTCCTGGATCTCCGCGTAGACGGCCGGATCGCGGAAGCCGATGCGCGACAGGTCGACGCTCTCGCCGCGCGAGCGGGCGACCAGGTCGATGCACTCCTCGACCGCCGACAGCATCCCGAGGCCGAGCAGGTCGATCTTCACGAAGCCCGCGTCGGCGCACGAGTCCTTGTCCCACTGACAGATCTGTCGGCCCGGGAAGGCGGCCGGCACCACGGGGACCAGCTCCACCAGGGGGCGGGCGCTCACCACCATCCCGCCCGAGTGCTGTGACAGGTGTCGTGGCAGCCCGGCCGCCTGGCGGGCGAGGAACGCGAGCGCCCGCCAGCGGGGCGAGGCGAGCTTGGCGGGTCCGTCGGGGAGGCGGGCCAGCTCCTCCTCGACCGCGTCGGCCGACGACCATCCGTCGGCGAGCCGGGTCAGCCGCTCCAGGTCGGCCTCCGGCAGCGCCAGTGCCCCGCCGAGCTGACGGATGGCCATGCGGATGCGGAAGGTGGGGAAGGCCGCGACCAGCGCGGCGTGATCGGGGCCGTAGCGGACGATGATCTCCTCGATCAGCCGCTCGCGGACGTCGCGGGGGAAGTCGAGGTCGATGTCGGGCACCGAGGCCATGTCCTTGTTGAGGAAGCGCCCGAGGAAGAGCCCGTTGTCCACTGGGTCGATGTGCGAGAGGCCGGTCAGGTAGCAGACGATCGAGCCCACCGACGAGCCGCGCCCGCGCCCCGGAGGCAGCCACCGGCGGGCCGATCCGGCCGGGCGCACCTGCAGGGCCACCTCGCGCGCCAGCTCGAGGATGTCGCGGTGCAGCAGGAAGAATCCGGCCAGGTCGTGGTGGGCGATCAGCGCCAGCTCCTCGTCGAGGCGCTCCCGCGCCCGCGCCCTCCGGACGGCGTTGGGATAGCGGGCCCCGAGCTGGTGGGCGCAGATCCGCGCGAGCGCCGACTGGGCCGTCTCGCCGGGGTGGGAGCCGACGAAGTCGGGGAAGCGGTAGCCGAGGTCGCGGGTGAGGTCGAACTCGAGGCGCTCGGCGACGTGGGCGGTCCGGGCGACCGCCTCGGGGTGGTCGCGGAAGAGCGCGGCCATCTCCGCCGGCGACCGCAGCACCGACTGGCGGTTGCCCCTGCGGACGTCCTCGGATCCGTCGAGCGTCAGCCGGTTGCCGATGGCCACGAAGGCGTCCTGCAGCAGGGCGCGCTCGGGGCTGTGCGCGTG
>JAEMRL010000251.1 GCA_016463385.1 Thermoleophilia bacterium | reverse complement strand
GGCCCGTTCCGGGCGCGGCGGAGGGTGCGGAGCAGAGACCGGGCCGCCGCGGCCCGGGAGATCCCCTGGCCCCGGATCGGACCGACGTCGGGGTGCTCGGAGCTGGCGATCCAGCGCGAGAGCAGGCGGCCGTGACGGATGCTGACGGCGATCTCGGGCCATGCCGCCGGGGGCGGGACGGGCGCCGCGCTCACGCGGGCGCCGCGCCCTCGACACCCCAGCCGCGCGGAGGGCGGCCCCAGTGCTGCACCACGCGGCCGTCGGCCCGCCGCCAGCGCACGATCGGCTCGATGCCCCGGCGCTCGCAGTCGTCGACCTTCGCGAGCATCTGCGTCAGGTCGGCGCAGACGAACTCGGACATGTCGGGCTCCATCACCACGAACTGACCCGCCGACAGCAGCCGGTCGAGCGCGTCGCCGGCGAGGTCCGGCCGGCGGCTCATCGGACGCGGCCTCCGGCCGGATCCCGCGCGATGGAGCGCATCCGTGGTCCCGCCACCGCCGCTCCCCGCCTCGTTCCCCGGTCGCCCCGCCTTCTCGCCTCCTCTACGCGCGGGCGCGCCGTTCGCTTCCCGGCCTCAGCGGAGGACCGTCACCGGGTCGATCATGTTCTCGAAGACGTAGCCGCCGGCGAGCGACTTCCAGAGCTCGATGTGCACGTGTGGAGGCCCGTCCTTCCACGCGACGACGGTCGCGACCATCTGCCCCGCCGAGACCCCGTCGCCCACGCCGACCCTCGGGATGACGTGGCGGAGCACCCACACGCGCCCGCCCTGCTCCTCCACCTTCACGGTGCCGCCGAAGACCTGGCCCGTGTTGCCCTTGCTCGGCCGCGCCTCGCACACCCGGCCCGAGACCGGCGCCCGCACCGGGCTTCCCCCGGGCGCGAACCAGTCCTTGGCCGCGTGGAACCGCCTGCCGTCGGCCCGGGGCGCGCCCTCGGGGTCGGGGACCCGGAACTCAGTGCCGTGCCCCATCCCCACCGCGAGCGGCGGCACAACGCCCCCGCGCGAGTGGGGGAAGCGGCCGGCGCGCTCCGAGGCGCGGCGCGCGAAGTCGGCCGGCTGGCGCGTGATGCCGAGCAGCCACTGGCGACCCTGCAGGCCGAGGCGGTTGTTGACGTGCATCCGCGGGAAGCCGAAGCGCCACTTCCAGAGCTCGACCGCGGCCGCCGTGTCGGGGCCGTAGATGCGATCGACGGCCCGCCCCTTGAAGCCGAGGGCCCTCTGCACCTCCTCGACGTCGGGCCCCTCCAGCCACTGCGCTTCCGTGGGCATCAGATCGAGAGTTCTCACCGGCCCCCCTCGTGTCTCCGCCGCCGGCCCGGGCGACCGTCGCGTGGAGCCCCTTCTCCCCCAGGCCCCGTGGCCGTGTCAAGTGGCGATCAGGCCGGCGTCCGCATGCCGCAGGGAGACGCGCGGCGCGGGCATCAGCCCGGCTGGACCCCCAGATCCACCCGGGTGCCCCGGGGCACCAGCGAGGCCCGTGCGCCGTTCACGGTGTAGACCCAGACGCGCCCGGCGGCGATCCCGTCCTTGCGGGCCGGGATCCGCCGGCCGACCCGGCAGCCCTGTGCGGCCACGAGGGCGCGGGCGTCGGAGAGGGTCTCCTCCACGTTGGGGAGGAGACACATCCCCCCGGCCTGGTTGATCGCGCCCGCCGCGGCCTGTGCCACGTCCATGCTGAGCGTGAAGTCACCCGCGGTCGATCCCGTCACGGCGGCCGTGACACCGCGGACGCAGTCGTCGGGCGAGTAGCTGAACGAGTAGTACTCGATCAGGCCGTATGCCCCCGGCCGGGTACGGAGACCCCAGTTGGTCGAGCTGTCCGGAGGGCAGTTGAAGGAGGACGTCGTGAGCGTGTGCGGATCGGTCGAGGCGACGTAGGTCAGCACGCCGGTCCCGTTCTCGTCGCGCGTCGCGAGCTGGAGGGCGCCGGTACCTCGGTCGTAGAAGCGGACGATGCTCGAGGCGGGCGTCACGCGGGCACGCGGTTTGGTGGTGAGCCAGACGCAGAACCGGTGCCTGCCCGCGCGGCGCCAGTTCACCTCGCGCGAGGTGAGGGTGAGGTAACCGGCGCGGTCCGGGACGCCCACCCCGACCGGCAGGCGGGTGCCGTTGTCGGCGGCATAGGTCGCCGCGCACCCCTTGCGCGCGGCCTTGTGCTTCACGAGCACCGTCGTCGGGCGCCGGAGCACCGGCGCCCGCAGGCGCGCGAACACGGTGAACGTCCGCCGGCCGGTCACCGGCGCGTAGGCGCTCCCGGCGGATGCGAACCCCGGGGCGACCGCGACCGTGCCGCGATCGGTGAGCGCGAACTGCGCGGTGCCCGGCACCTCGACGGCCGAGGCCGCCGCAGGCGACAGGACCGCAAGGGCCAGGGTGAGGATGATCGCGCGCCGCATCCCGCGGACGGTATCTCGGGCCGGTCCGGTTCGAAACCCGTCGGGGAATGCGCTCGGCTGCGGCGCGACTCCCGGCCGGACGGGTTGGAGTGCCCCGGGACGGGTATCAGCCGCTCATCCGGCGCAGCCGGATCCGACGGGACGCGAGGAGGCCGGCGTGGAGATCTTCAGGGAGCAGGTGCTCGAGTTCCTCCGCAACCGGGGAGACGCCGACCGGGCCAAGCAGGCGGAGGAGCTGCCCGATCCGGTCGACACCGACCGGGACGCGGCGATGCTCCACGAGCTCGGCGTCGAGCCGAGCGAACTGCTCGCGGGCCTCGGCGGAGGGGACCATCCGCACGTCTGACAGGCACACGGGGCGGGCGGGGCAGATGAGCGACCCCTTCGACCTGCAGCGGTTCGTCGCGGCGCAAGACGCAGGCCGCACGTACGAGCGCGCCCTGTCGGAGCTGCGCGACGGGTTCAAGATGACCCACTGGATGTGGTTCGTGTTCCCGCAGATCGCGGGGCTCGGGCACAGCGCGACCGCGCGGGAGTTCGCGATCTCGTCGATCGAGGAGGCCCGCGCCTACCTCGCCCATCCGGTGCTCGGCCCGCGCCTGCGGGAGTGCTCCCGCGCACTCGCCGACCTGCGCTGCGCCACCGCGACGGAGGTGCTCGGCGGCACCGACGCCATCAAGTTGCGCTCCTCCATGACCCTGTTCGCGCGCGCCGATCCCGGCGAGCCGGTGTTCGGCGAGGTACTGGAGCGCTACTTCGCGGGCGAGCCGGACCAGGAGACCGACCGCCGCCTCTGAGGGCCGTGCGGGAACCCGCAGGACGCCCGTCCCGAGTCCGGTCGACACCGCACGGGACGGGCCGCGCCCGCCCCGGAGCCGGCGGCCGTAGTCGACCGCACGAGGGACGCGGACGGGCACCGATGACCGCGACGGTGGGGTCGCCGGAAGCTCGTAACGCACGGCGGACGCCCCCCGTGGGGGGCACCAGAGGGAGGTTGGAGAGAGGTGAGCGACGCATCGCCCGTCCCGACGTCTGCGCGACGCGGCCGGGGTCGATGCCCGGCGGATCCCGCGAGGGGCGCGGGAGGCGCGCCGTGAGCAGGGCTGCGGAGGCCGCCCCGGACGCAGTCCTCGTCGCGAGCGCGGTGACCAAGGTGTACCGGACGGGGGTCGTGGAGGTCCGCGCCCTCGCCGGAGTGGACCTGCGGGTCGAGCGCGGCGAGATGGTTGCGGTCATGGGCCCGTCGGGGTCGGGGAAGACGACCCTGCTCAACTGCCTGTCGGGGCTCGACGAGATCGACGGTGGCCGGGTGCTCGTGGACGACGAGGATGTCCACGCGATGACCGACGCGCGGCGCACTGTCCACCGCGCCCGGCACATGGGGTTCATCTTCCAGAGCTTCAACCTGATCCCCGTCTTCTCCGCCGAGGAGAACGCGGAGCTGCCGCTGCTCATCCTGGGCGAACGCCCGTCCGTCGCGCGTGAGCGCGCGCGGGCGATGCTCGAGCGCGTCGGTCTCGGCCGGCGGGGCCGCCACCGCCCCGCCGAGCTCTCGGGCGGCGAGCAGCAGCGGGTCGCGATCGCGCGAGCGCTCGTCGCCGAGCCCGCCCTGATCTGGGCCGACGAACCGACCGGCAACCTCGACAGCGAGACGGCGGCGGAGGTCATGGACCTCCTCGCGGGCCTCCATGATGCGGGCCAGAGCCTGATCATCGTCACCCACGACCCCGGTATCGGCGGGGGGGCTCCACGGCTCGTATCGATGCGCGACGGCCAGATCGTCGCCGACGGCACTCCAGCCGCGGGACGCGGGGCGCTCGCCGGGCGCGCATGACCGGGATCCTCCTCATCGCCATCGCCGTCCTCGTGGCGATCTCGGCCGTCGACGCGATGCGGTCGCCCACCCTG
>JAEMRL010000250.1 GCA_016463385.1 Thermoleophilia bacterium | reverse complement strand
AGGCGCACGTCCACCACCGCGATGTCGGGGCGCTCGCGCTCGACCGCCTCCACGAGGGCGTCGCCGTCCTCGACGGCCGCCACCACCTCCATGCCGTTGTCGCGCAGCAGGCGCGTGATGCCGTCGCGCAGCAGCGCGAGGTCCTCCGCGATCACGACCCGCATGGCATCTCCACGTCGATCACGGTACCCCGGCCCGCCGGGCTCGTCACGGTCATGACGCCGTCGAGGGCCTCCACGCGGTGGCGCAGGCCGGCGAGGCCCGACCCGGCGGGATCGGCGCCCCCGGCGCCGTCGTCCTCCACACGGATCGCCAGCCACGGCCCGCGGCGCGACACCGCCACCCGCACGTTCGTGGCGCGGCTGTGCTTGACGGCGTTGGTGAGGGCCTCGGCCACCACGAAGTAGCCGGCCGCCTCCACGGCCGCGGGCGCGCGGGCGCCCGGGGCCATGTCGAGCTCCACCGGGACGCCGCTGTCGCCCACCAGGGTGTCGATCGCGGCGGCGAGGCCCCGGTCGGTGAGCACCACGGGGTGGATGCCGCGGGCCAGGTCGCGCAGCTCGGTGATGGCCTTCTTGGCGTGCTCGTGGGCGTCGTCGACCAGCGCACGGGTCTCGGGCGCCGCGTCGGACAGCCGCTCGCGCGCCATGCCGAGGTCCATGGCCAGCGCCACCAGGCGCGCCTGGGCGCCGTCGTGCAGGTCGCGCTCGATGCGCCGCAGCTCGGCTGCCTGCGCGTCGACGGCACCGGCACGGGTGGCGGTGAGCGTGTCGATGCGCGCGGCCATCTCCTCCCGGTCTCCCCGGCCCGCCGCGACCCAGATCGCGTGCGCGGCCACCGGAAGGGCGGCCGCGAGCATCGTCCAGATCACCCAGAAGTACCGCCCCGGAGTGGACAGGGCCCAGATCGCGACCAGATATGCGTTGACGATCACCGCGATGCCCGCGTGAACCTGCAGGGCCCGCAGGCGGCCGCGGGCTCCCGTGCCGATCGGATACCGCGCAAGCACCAGCGCGTGCAGCGCCAGCGGCACGGCGAGCGAGATCATCGGCCAGGACGGCCAGAAGTAGCCGCCCGGGGTGGTCAGCGCCCAGATGACGACCAGGAACCCGCTGAGGCCGACGACGACGCCGGCGTGGATCGCGAGGGCCCGGCGGCGCAGCTCGGCGGGCGGCGGCGCCGGCCGGCGGGCGGGCTGCACGGTGGAGGGCGTCAGCAGCGCCCGCGCCGTCGCCCGGGAGGCCGAGGCCGCCAGCGCGATCAGCCACGGGCAGAGCAGCAGCACCACCGCGCCGAGCGGCACCAGGGCGAGCGCCTCCGGCAGCGTGTCGGCCCGGCCGACGCCGAGCTCGATGCCGCCGCCGAAGCGGTAGTAGGCCGGCGCGGCGAGCGCGGCCAGACCGGCCCAGATGACGCCGAGCACCAGTGCGGCGAGGGGCACGCCCCCGACGAAGCGCGCCATCAGATAGGCCTGCTCGCGCCAGGAGTCCGGGTCGGTGATCCACGCGCGCAGGCCGCGCAGGAACGAGGGGCGGCGCACGGGCGGCTGACGACGCGGGATGCCCGCGTCGAGGAGGCCGTTGGCGAGACCCCTCTCCCCCTGCGCGCAGAACCGGACCGCCTCCGCCAGACCCGCGAGGATCGGCAGGCCGAGCAGCAGGACGATCGTGAGGCTGACGCCCACCGACCAGCCCACGACCAGCATCACGAGCCAGGCCGGGCCGAGCACCAGCGCGCTCGCGACATGGGCGAGGCGCCGGTAGGTCGCCCCCTCGCCCAGACGGGCGAGGGGGTTGATGCGGGAGGACGTCATGCGCGGCCCCGATCGTACGACTCCACCGGCCGGGGCGGCACACGGGCTGCCCGGGCCAGACCCCGCGGCAGCTGCCAGTTGCGCTCCCCGGCGAGGCACATGATCGCCGGCACCACCAGCACCCGGATCAGGAGGGCGTCGATCGCGACCGCGGCCGCGAGGCCGAAGCCGAACTCCTTCATGCCCATGTCGCTGCCGGCGGCGAACCCGCCGAAGGCGACCATCATGATCGCGGCGGCCGTGGCCACGACCCGCCCCGTGCTTGCGAGCCCGCGGCGGACGGCCACGCGGTTGGTCTCTCCGGCGTCGTGCAGCTCGCGCATCCGCTCGACCAGGAACACCTGGTAGTCCATCGAGATGCCGAACAGGAAGGCGAAGATCATCACGGGCACCCAGAAGGCGATGCCGCGCACCTCGTGGTCCACGCCGAGCAGTTCCGCCCCGATCCCCTTCTGGAAGACCAGGTACAGCAACCCGTAGGTGGCCAGCAGCGAGACGCCCGACATGACGACGGCCGTCAGCGGCACGAGCCACGAGCGGAAGGCGCGCATCAGGGCGATGAAGGTCAGCAGCAACACGCCCACCACCAGGTAGGGGAACGGTCCGTAGACACCGTCCACGAAGGCGTTGACCGCCGCCGGCTCACCGGTGAGCACCACCTCGCCGCCGGGGACGGCCTGGGCGATCGCGCCGGAGCGGCGCTCCATGAGCGCGGTGAGCTCCCGGGCGGAGGCCGACTGCTCGTCGCCGTGCGGGGCGACCTGCATCAGGGCGAACCGGCCGGTCGGGTCCACCAACCCGCCCTCGGCGGCGCGGCGGAAGCCGGCCGCGTCGGTCGCCTCGGGCCAGGTGACGCCCGAGACGATCCCGCTCTCGGCGCGCAGGCCGTCGGCAACGCTCCCGAGCGCGGCGATCGTGGCGGGGTCGTAGACACCGTCGCCGGCGCCGCTGTCGATGACGTAGACGTCGGGATTGAGGCTGCCGCCGAGTTCGGCCTGCACCAGGCGGCCGGCCTGCACCGACTCGACGTCGGGGGCGTCCGCGAGCTCGTCCTGGTGGATGTCGAGCCCGGGCGACTGGGCCGCCAGGGCGATCAGGGCGACGAGCACGAGGGCGGCCAGCGGCATCGCCCATCCGGTCACCGCCCGGGAGATCGGCCCCCAGAGGGCCGCCTCGCGCATGCGCCAGCGGCGCGGATAGACCCGCAGGGAGTCGACCCGCCCTCCGAGGACGGCGAGCACGGCCGGCAGGATCGTCAGCGCGCTGAAGACGGCGCCCACCGGCACCAACATCCCGCCGATGCCCATCGAGCGCATGAACGGCACCGGCAGGGCGACCAGCACGGCCAGGCCGATGGCGACCGTGACGCCCGACAGCAGCACGGCGCGGCCCGCGGTCGCCACGGTGCGCGCGGTCGCCTCGATCCGGTCGCCGTCGGCCGCCATCTCCTGACGGAAGCGCGAGACCACCAGCAGCGAGTAGTCCACGCCGAGGGCGACGCCGACGAGGGTGATGACGTTGGTGACCAGGTCGGCGATGTCCATCGCCTGGCCGAAGAGGAACGTACCCGCCATCGCGAGCGTGATCGTCACGCCCGCCATCAGCAGGGGCAGCAGCGCGCTGACCGCGCTACCGAAGAAGATCAGCAGGATCAGGAGCGCGACGGGCAGCACGATCATCTCCGCCCGGGCGAGGTCCTCCTCCACGCCGGGGCCGATGTCGTGCGAGGTGGCGGCATCTCCGCCGACCAGCGTCGGCGCGAAGCCCGGTGGCGTGCCGAGCGCGGCCCGGATGTCCTCCACCCGCTCCTCCGCGGCCAGGTCGTCGAGGGGCAGCGTCAGCGTGGCGAAGGTCATGTGGCCGTCCTGGCCCACGAGGTCACGGCTGCCGGTACCGAAGTACGACACCACCCGGGTGCCGGGCACCACCGCCGCGGCGCGCTCGAGAGAACGCGTGACGGCCGCCCGGTAGGCGGGATCGTCGACGGTCAGGCCGGGGTGCCGGAAGACCGGCTGGACGTCGGTCGTCTCGCGTCCATCCGAGAAGTGCTCCTCCATCAGCGCGATGCCGCGGGCGGCGTCGGACCCGGGCAGCGTCGCCTCGGAGGTGGTCACCTCGCCGATGCGGCCGGCGAGCATCACTGCGGCCACGATCAGCAGGGCGAAGAGCGGGATGACGATCCAGCGCCCGCGGGCCATACGGCGTCCGTGGCGATGGAGGAGCGAGGATCGGACGGGCGTCACGTGGGGGTCCTCTCGGCCGGGATACACGGTGTGCGGCCACGATCGATCAGGACCGCGGCCGCTCCCATGGAGGCTCCCGGCGTCCGCGTCTCCCGCCTCCCGGCGCCCCGGAGGTGGGGCTCTCCCCACCCCCAGCGGGCGTTCCGCTCACGACGGGCCATATCCTTGGATGACCGACACGCCCGCACCGACGACCGAGGCCCACCATGGCGATCCGCAGCCCGGCGCTCGACCCGGCCCAGCCGACCGGACTCCTCCTGGACGGGGTCTTC
>JAEMRL010000249.1 GCA_016463385.1 Thermoleophilia bacterium | reverse complement strand
GACGGCGCCCGGGCGGGCCTCTCCGCGCTGGCCGACCTCGACCCCGCGCTGCCGCGCCACTCGGCCGCCGCGGCCTATCTGCACGAGCGCAGCGGGGACGTCGCGGCGGCGGCCCGCCTCTACGCCGAGGCGGCCGCGCGCGCGTCCAACCTCGCCGAGCGCGACCACCTGACGCGCCAGGCCGCCCGGATCAACGCGGAGATGCGGAGCCGGAGCGACCGGACCCGCGGGCCCGCTTGACCGCGGCATGCGGGTGCTGGTTGGGTCCGGCGATGCGCCGGTCCGTCCTCGCCCTCGCTCTCGCCGGGCTGCTGCTCGCACCGGCCGTCGCCTCGGCCCAGTCGGTCGAGAGCACGTTCTTCAACTCGGTGATCCCGAGCCGGGTCGATCACCTCATCGGGTTCACGCCGACGACCTTCGCGATCCACCCCCAGGGCCGCCCGGTCGTGCCGATCACGGTCCGTGTCGGCGGCCGGACGCACCGGTATGTCTTCTACAACGCGACCGCGGTCGTCGGGCCCTCCGCCGATGCCTACCTGCGGAGCATGATCCGCGGCAGGCGCTACCCGGGTCTGCAGGGCGTCTTCCTCGACCGCCCGCTCACGGCGGCGGAGCGCCGCCACCTGGTGGTGCGCGCGGACATCGGCCGCGACGCGGACGTGCTGGCGGTCGCGATCGGCCATCCGGCGTGCGCCTCGGGGGTGTCCCGCGCGGCGGCCCGCGGGATCGCGGCCGGCCGCATCGTCACGTGGTCGGCGGCCGGCGTCCCGGTGCCCGCGAGCGGTGACGCCATCGTGCTGCGCCGCGCCGGACCCGGCATCGAGCGTTCCGCGGAGCCGCGCTTCGGAGCGCCCCCGCTGGCGCTGAAGAGGACCCAGATCGCCCGGGACGGCGGCCTCTCCGAGGCCGCGGCCGGAGACCTCGCGATCGCGGCCGTCACCAGCTGGTCCCGGGCGCGCGCGTTCGCGACGACCACCTGCGCGGTCCCGGTCGGCGGGACGGCGCCGACCGACGTGTCGGTGCGTGCCCTGACCCATCGCGACGCCTACCCCATCGCGTACGTCACGCTGAAGCGTCTCGGACTGCGCACGGGCGTCCGGCCGATCACGGCGGCCTTCGTGAAGTACCTCACCGGGCCCCTGGCGACCGCGTCCTTCGAGAGCCGCGGCATGCTGCTCGCGAGGGGAGAGTGGCCGGCTGTGAGCGTCCCGGCGGCACCGCCACCGGCCCCCTGAGCCGCCCCACGGTCACGACACGGCGACGAGGGTCTTGATCGCACGGCGCTCGTCCATCGCGGCGTAGCCCTCGGGGACCTCGTCGAGGGAGACGGTCATGTCGAGCACCGGCGAGGGGTCGATCCGGCCGGCGAGGACGTCCTCGAGCAGCTCGGGGATGTAGGCCCGCACGGGGGCGACGCCGCCCCGCAGGGTGATGTTGCGGTTGTAGACGTCCATCAGCCCGATCGGCTCGGCGGGGACGCCGACGTGACCGACGGTGCCGCGCGGGCGGCAGACGGCGATCGCGGTCTCGGTGGCCTGCGGCGTGCCGACGCACTCCAGCACGTGCGCGGCGCCGCCGCCGGTGAGCTCGCGCACCCGGGCGATCCCCTCCTCGCCGCGCTCGCGCACCTCGTCGGTGGCCCCGAAGCGGCGGGCGACGTCGAGCCGCGCGTCGTGGCGGCCCATGATGATGATCCGGTCCGCCCCGAGGCGCGACGCGGCGAGCACGCCGCAGAGGCCGACCGCCCCATCGCCCACGACGACGGCCGTGCCGCCCGGTCCGATGCCGGAGCTCACCGCAGCGTGGTGCCCGGTTCCGCAGACGTCGGTGAGGGTCGCGATCGCAGTGGCCAGCCGGGTGTCGGAGAGGTCGACCTCGTCGGGCAGCTTCACGAGCGTCCCATCCGCCAGCGGCGCGCGCACTGCCTCGCCCTGGCCGCCGTCGTTGGCCGCGCCCCAGTAGCCACCCTGCACGCAGGAGGTGTGCAGGCCGGCGCTGCAGTACTCGCAGACGCCGTCGGAGAAGGCGAACGGCGCGATCACGCGGTCGCCGGGGCTCAGTGTGCGCACCTCGGCCCCGACGGCCTCGACGACGCCCATGAACTCGTGCCCCATCCGGCCGTTCTCACCGTAGATGAGCAGCTCGCCCCGGTAGGGCCACAGGTCGCTGCCGCAGATGCACGCGTGGGTGACGCGGACCAGCGCGTCGGTCGGCTCGCGCAGGGTGGCGTCGGGGACCTCCTCGATGCGCACGTCGCGGGTGCCGTGGAAGACGGTGGCTCGCAAGGCTCTCTCCTGGGGGCGGACGACCGGGTTCCGTGACCTTGTCACGACCCGGTTCGCGCCGCCCGGCCCGCGGCGTCAGCCGGAAGCGGGGCCCAGATAGGGGGCGAGACGGCGCTCGAGCGCGGGAGCCGGCATCGCGCCGACGATCCGGTCCACCTCGCGCCCGTCGCGCATGACCACCAGCAGCGGGATGCTCATGGCCTGATGGCGCTGGGCGAGCCCGGGGTTGTCGTCGATGTTGACGCGCACCACCTTGAGGCGGCCGGCGTGGCGCTCGGCCAGCCGCTCGAGCACGGGCGCGATCTGGCGGCACGGGCCGCACCACGGAGCCCACAGGTCGACCACCACCGGGACGGCGGCGCGCGTCTCCTCGGCGAAGTCGGCCTCATCGGCCTCCACCGACCACGGCAGGGGCGCGTGGCATCCCGCGCAGCGGGGGATGGCCGTGGCGTGAGGCCGTACGCGGGCGCGCTTGCCGCACGAGAGGCAGGTGACGACGGTGGCGGCCATGCCCTCACGGTAGCTCCGCGCGGGCCGGGGCGCATTCCGGCACGGACGCCGCGGATGCCCCGGTGCACCGGGGCATCCGCGGCACCCGATCAGCCGGCGATCGAGGCCACCTCCACGGCGGTCACGGTGGCGCGCTCGAATGTCATCGCGCCGGGGGCGGTGCACGCGATCGACACGGGTCCCGTCTCGGCGGCGGTGACCGCGATGGTGAACGAGATGGTCGCGGCGTAGTTGCCGACCATCGAGTCTCCGGTCTCGCGGTCGGAGAGGTCGTTCCCGTTGATGCGGGGCCGGCAGTAGAGGGTGTTGCCGCCGCCGCCGTTGAAGACCTTCACGTGCCCGAAGATGAGGTAGTGATGGCCGGAGACGACCGACGCCGAGGTCGTCACGACCGGGGCGAACGATCCCGTCAGTGCGACGTCGGTGCTGTTGGTCGCCGAGATCGCCGACACGATGCCGTCGGCGCCGTCCGCGCCATCGGCCCCATCCGCGCCGTCCGCGCCATCGGCCCCATCCGCGCCATCGGCTCCGTCGGCTCCCGCAGGGCCCTGGGGACCCGTGGGCCCGGCAGGGCCCTGGGCGCCCGTGGCGCCGGCCGCGCCGGTCGCGCCCGCCGGTCCGGTCTCGCCCTTCGCCTTCACGCTGCCGGCCGCCTGGCCCAGGATCTTGGCGCGGGCGCCCGGCGAGAGGTCGGCCCACTTCAGGGTGCCGTCCTGGACGTGGCGCGAGGTGATCGAGCTCCACGGGATCGGCACGGTGGTGCCCGCGGCGCCCGCGATGCCCGTACCGAGCACCGCCGCCCCGATCAGAGTCGCGGCGACGGCGGGGAGACGCCTCGCGATCGATCCACGGCGGCGTCGCGGAGCGTCATCGCCTTCGTCTCGTCTCGTCATCGTTCCTCCAGGGTCGGGTCCGGCGACCGTCGTCCCGCCACGCGGCCGGACGATCGAGCCCCCATCGGCACGACGGGCGCGTGCGTGAGCGCGACGGCGCGAGAACCGGTGGTCGGCCGCACCGGGAGACCGAACCGGTACGCCGAATGTCCCTAAGGGGACGGCCGCCTCCGGAGCCGGCCGTCCGCCGCACGCCCGGGACCGAGGAGGGACGACGATGCCGACGATCACCGACGCCGACCTGACCCGCATGACCGGGGGGCTCCTGTTCGACGGGCCCGACCGGGCCCGCAAGCTGAGCCGCTTCTGGGTCCTCCTGATCCTCGCCGCGGTGATCGCCTCGGCGGGTGTGGTGTCGGACTCCACGGCCACCGTCATCGGCGCGATGATCGTGGCGCCCCTGATGACCCCGATCCTCGGGACCGTTCTGAGCGTCGTCATCGGCGACCTGCGCAACCTGGCGCTCTCGCTACTGCTCGTCGTCAGCGGCGCCGCGCTCGTGGTGGCGATCGGGTGGGCGGTCGGGACCTTCGTGGCCCTCGACGTCGTCGCGGCGGCCAACCCCCAGGTGTCCGGCCGCGTGTATCCACGGCTGATCGACCTGGTGGCGGCGCTCGCGACCGGGGTCGTCGGCGCCTTCGCGCTCGTGC
>JAEMRL010000248.1 GCA_016463385.1 Thermoleophilia bacterium | reverse complement strand
GCCCGGGGGGTGGGCGTTGGCCGACCGGCCCAC
The DNA here is from genome assembly GCA_016463385.1 of Thermoleophilia bacterium. GTDB lineage: Bacteria > Actinomycetota > Thermoleophilia > Miltoncostaeales > Miltoncostaeaceae > Miltoncostaea. The sequence goes on along the minus strand of JAEMRL010000248.1, from coordinate 4,317 downwards.
CGGCGTCTAGCCGAAAGGGGGGGTCAGCCTTCCGGGACCGGCCATACCCTGCCCTCCGCCACCCCACTCCGCGGGCGACAGAGAGGCTCCAGATGACGGCACCATGCGAAGTCCGGCTCAACGACCCCGCGGGGCTCGCAACGCTGTCGACGGCCATCGAGCGCGAGCTCGAGGTGCTCGGCGGGGCGCGGCGCCCGATCGCCTTCGCCTGCATCGGCACCGACCGCTCGACGGGCGACGCTCTCGGCCCGCTCGTCGGCCAGCGCCTGATCAAGCTGGGGTTCGACCGTGACGCCGTGATCGGGACCCTCGAGGACCCCCTGCACGCCCTCAATCTGGAGGAGCGGCTGCTGCCGCTGACCATGCCCACCGGCGGGCCGCTGATCGTCGCGGTCGACGCCGCGCTCGGGCCGATGAGCAACGTCGGCGCGGTGAACCTGCGCCGCGGCGGCCTGCTGCCCGGTCAGGGCGTCGGCAAGACCCTCCCCCGCATCGGCGAGCTGGCGGTCACGGCCACGGTCAACGTGCAGGCCGGCGCCCTCGACGTCCAGGTGCTCCAGTCGACGCGCCTGTTCCTCGTGCAGCAGCTCGCCGAGCTGATCGGCGTGGCCTGCTGGTGGGCGCACCGCAACGTCCGCCGCGCCGCGGCGGAGAGCCCGCGCCGGGCGGTGGCCGCCGCCTGAGCCCGGGCCGGGCCCTGCCGCGCTAGCCCTGAGGGGCCAGCAGCCGCACCGGGTCGAGGATCACGAGGATGCGGTCGCCGACCTTGGCGACCGACTCGATGGCGTCGAGGTCGCCGACGAGGGTCCCGTCCGGGGGCGGCTCGGTGGAGGCGAGATCGATGGTCATGACCTCGCGGACCTCGTCGACCACCAGGCCGACGCTCGTGTCCCCGAGCTCGGTGATGACGACCTTGGCATCCTCGGGCACGACGCCGCCGATGCCCAGGCGCGTGCGGAGGTTGACGACGGGGATGAGCCGGCCGCGGAGGTTGATGACGCCGACCACCTCGGGTGCGCTGCCCGGCATGGGCCGCGGCGCCTCGTAGTGGATGATCTCCTGGACCCGGGTGATGGCGATGCCGTAGTCCTCGTCGGCGAGGCTGAACATCACCAGCTGCTGGGTCGCGGGCGCATCAATGGCGGTGCTCATGTGGCTGGCCCTCTCATCGTCTCTGCCGGGGTGGCGACGGCCTCCCGCTCCCCTTGATTATCGGCACCTTTTCGTCCGAGCTGAGGCACGAACCCAGCGGCCGAGTGCTCAGTCCCCCGTGAGCTGGAGGATCTGGGCCGAGAGATCGCCGACCGAGATCGGGATGCCGGCCGAGTAGGCGCCGACCTGGCGCCCCTCGTCGTCGATCAGGACGATCCGCGCCGAGTGGGCCGAGACCGCCTTGCCGGGCGGCTGGGCGGCGACCTGCCACGCCTTCCAGAGGGGCACCAGCTCCGCGCGGGTGCCCACGATGTAGTCCATCCGCCCCACCAGGTCGTGCCGCTCGAGGAAGGCCCGCACCGCCGCGGGTGTGTCGCCCCGGGGGTCGACGCTCACGGCCACGACGTCGATGTCGCCGGCGGCGTCCCCGACCTCGTCGAGGGCCTGGGCGATCTCGCGGGCCGTCCGGGGGCAGATGTCCGGGCAGGCGGCGAACAGGAAGGTCACGAGCGCCGGTCTCCCGTCGCGGGGGAACGAGACCTCGGCGCCGTCGTAGTTCGTGCCCGCCGTGACCGGGGTCCCGACGGCCGGCAGCTGGGTGAGCCCCGGCGGCCCGGGCGGATCGCCGCCCGACGCGGAGATCCCGACCACCACGGCGAGCACGCCCGCCGCGCCGGCGGTCAGCATCGCGATCAGGACGAGGACGCGCCGGTTCACGAGGCCAGGTTACCGCCGCGGGGTCCGGGGCCCGCGGGCCGGACGTCCCGGGCTCGGATGTCAGGCGAGCAGACCCTCCGCCAGATGCCCGCCGCGGGTGGGCACTCCCGGCAGCGCGAAGAAGAAGCCGCCGCCCTCGGGGCGGATGTACTCCTCCAGTGGCTCGCCGTTCAGCCTCCTCTGGACCGCGAGGAAGCCGCTCTCCAGGCTCCGCTGGTAGCTGACGAAGGCCAGGCCCTGGTCGAGCTGGCCGGCGCCGTCGTAGCCGCGCGTGTACGAGAAGCCGCGCCGCAGGATCAGGTTGCGCTCGGTGGCGGGCGTGCGCGGGTTGGCCAGCCGGATGTGCGCGTCGAGGGGCGTGACCGCGCCCTCGGGGTCGGACGCGTAGTCGGGGGCGTCGGTCTCGTGGTCCGCGCCGAGGGGGGCACCGGAGTTCTTGTGGCGCCCGATCAGGGCCTCCTGCTCGGCCAGCGGCGTCCGGTCCCAGAACTCGACCAGCATCCGGATGACGCGGACGACGTGGTACGAGCCGCCGGCCGTCCAGCCGGGCTCGTCGTCGGCGGGCGATGTCCACACGTGCCGCGCCATCAGGGCGGGATCGGTGGCCAGGTTCGCCGTCCCGTCGAGGAAGCCGAGGAGGTTGCGGGGCGATCCGGTGCCCTTCTCGCCAGGCGCCGAGCGGCGGTTGAAGCCGTCGACCACCCATCGCAGCGTCAGCGTGCGCCGGGTGCGCCGCATCAGCTGCCGCAGGGCGAACACGACCGTGTCGGAGTGCTCGGCCTGAACCGTCAGCAGCAGGTCGCCGTGGCTGCGCTCCGGGTCGAGGCGGTCGTTGGCGAGGAACGGCATCTCCACCAGCTCGCGCGGGCGGCGATCGGCGAGCCCGTAGCGCTCGTCGAAGAGTGACGCGCCCACGCTGACGATCACCGACAGGTTGTCCGGGGCCGGCTCGGGCCCGAGGATCCCCGAGTCGACCGGCGGGTAGGCGGGATCGCGCACCTCGGGCGGGCGTCCCGCCATGAGCGCGTCGATCTCGTCGGTGAGATCGCGGAACATCGCCGCCAGCTCGGCGCGGTCCCGGGCCAGCACCGAGAAGGCGGCCATCAGCCCGACGGCCGGCGACGGCTGTGCCGTGATCCCCGCCTGGTGCCGCCCGCGGAACGGGATGAAGGCGAGCGGCACGGCGCCGGCCGTCGCGGCCGGCGCCGGCTCCTCCGCGCACCCCGCGGCGAGGGCGCCACCGCCGACGGCGAGGACTCCCGCACCCGCGAGGAAGCGACGGCGTGAGATCGGGGGCGTCACGGCGCGGCTACGACAGCCCGAGCACGCCCGGGACCAGGGCGAGGTCCTCCGAGAGGCCGGCCAGCTGGCCCTTCATGGTGTCGATCTGGGCCTGGGTGACCGTCGTCTCCGGGCACAGGTCCGGTGCCGGGTACGCGTCGTTCTCCTGGCAGAAGAGGACGTAGCCGTCGCCCTTCTCCAGCGCCTCGAGGCTCGCGTCGAGGTCGTCGAACCCGGCCTCGATGCGCGCCAGCAGCTCCGGATCGGCCTTCTCGAGGGCGGGCTCGAGCAACTCGATGATCTGCTCGGCGCCCTCCACGTTGGCCGCGAAGTCCCAGAGGTCGGTCTTCGAGTAGCGGTCCTCCTCGCCCGTGATCTTGCCCTCGGAGACCTCCTGGATCAGCTCGGACGCGCCGAGGGCCATGGCCGCGGCGGGGATCTCGAGGTCGGCGATGCCAGCCTTCAGCGCGGCGAGGTCGCGGTCGAGGCGGTTCGCGAAGCGCGCGGCGCCGGCCGTGGTGTTCCTCTCCCAGAGGATGTACTCGAGGCGGTGCCAGCCGGTGAACCCGGGGTCGCCCGGACCGGCGAAGTCGTCCACGCGCGAGTCCACGGCGCCGTCGGTCGCCTCGATCAGGCCGGCGATCGGCTCGATCCGCTCCCAGGGCTCGCGGCTCGGCGCGTACGCGGCCTTCGCGGCGGCGAGGCGGCCGGCGCGGACGGCGTCCGTGAACACCGTCGTGCGGGCGATGATCTGGTCGGTCTGCTCGGTCACGTAGTCCTGGTACTCGGCGACCGCCGCCTGCACGAGCGCGTCGCCGGTCGCGGCCGTCTGCGTGTCGTCGAGCGACAGGCCCGTCCCCGACGCGCTGCTGCCGGACGCGCTGCTGCCCGACGCGCTGCTGCCGGACGCGCTGCTGCCGGACGCGCCCGAGGCCGAGGCGTCGGTGCCGATGGCGCGGACGTCGGCGCCGTCGTCCCCTCCGCAGCCGGCGGCGGCGAGGGCGAGTGGGGCGGCGACGAGCAGGACGATCAGTGGGGAGCGGCGCATGGAGCCTCCGGCGGGTGGACGAGGGGGCGAATAACGCGCATTAGGCTAACCGAATATGGATCAATCGGTCAGCCGAGTTTCGCCCGGCCCGCCAACGCCGCTCCCGCGCTAGCCCCCTC
>JAEMRL010000247.1 GCA_016463385.1 Thermoleophilia bacterium | reverse complement strand
GCGCCTGCCACCACCGGATCGAGACGGCTCCAGTCCCACCGATCGGGCCCCTCGGGCTGGACGTTGGCCCATGACACGTCGAGCCGCACCCACCCACCGAGCGCCGCCGCGTCGTCGAGCGCGCCGGCGAGGTCGGCGGGCTCCATCCACGTGAGCTCGTCGCCGTAGGAGAGCCCCACTGACAGAGGTGTCACCTCAGGGGCCGGCGGGTCCGCGACGTCGCCACGGGCGGCTGCCGGATCGAGCTGGAGCACCGCCGCGACCGCGGCGAGGGCGACCACCATGATGATCGCGGAACCGTGCATGAGGCGTGTTCGGCGGCGGCGCACGCCGCTCCCTCGGCAGGCGCGGACGCGCCCTTGAAGGGAGCGCCACCGGCGGCCGCTCGCGCGGGCACCGGCAGCGGGTCAGCGGCCGGCGCCCCGGCGGCCGCGACCTGGCTACTCCCCGCCGCGCACGAACCTCTCGACGCGCTCGAACTCCGGGGTGCCGTTCGCGCCCGGCGCCGGAGTCGTGCCGGCCGGCACGGCGCCGTCGGGACGCTGGGCGGCACCCGAGGAGTAGAGGTCGGCCAGGTCGAGGGCGAGCAGGCGCGAGAGCCGCTCCTCCACCTTCAGGAAGCGGTCGACCATGTCGAGGTCACCGCCGACGGCCGGCGCGTAGAGGGTGCGCCAGAGCTCCATCAGGGCCTCGACGTGGACCATGCGCCGGTCGTCGGTCTGCGTGTGGTCGGCGAACTCCTTCGCCTCCCGCGTGACCATCTTGCGAGCCGCGCTGCGCGTGACGCCGAGACGGCCCGCGATCGCCTCCATCGACTCGCCCGCACGGCTCATCTGAATGGCCATGCGTCGCTGGCGCGCCGCGATGATCCGCCGGTTCTCCGCCTCGTTCGGCTCGGCCACCGTCCACCCCTCTCAAAATCGTTCGCTTGCGCTTTTCGAACAGAGGGCGATTTAAGCACGCCCCCTGCACCCAGTTCACCGCCCCACAGACTTCTTGCAAGTGATCCGCAATGAGAATCCCCGCATTTCACCGGTTTTCACCACGACCGGCACCCCACCGCCCACGACCGCACCTCACCGATCGCCCGCATCCCGGACCGCTAGGCCGTCCCGCGAGCGGCACGCATCCCACCCGCACGGTGCCGCGAGAGCCCCCGATGCAGAACCCCCGAAAGGAGAGTGGACATCGGGCGGAGATACGCGTCGCGATCTCTGTACGGCGGGCGGACGAACCCGGCAGCCGATCGTGAGGGTTATCTGGAAGCACCACGCTGCAGGACCCCTGGATTGCGGAAACCTCCACAAACGTCATGCCAAGGTGCTTTCACGCTCTTTGCACGCATATTCGGGTGAGCCGGGAGGCAACCCCGTCGGCGGGTTAGGTGAGTCGGCCCGGTCTGACCGGACGGGGGGTGGATACGAATACGTGTTCTTGACTTACTGCGCTCCAGTAATAACTGAACGACCTCCGGACATTCATGCAGCGGACGACCCAGGAAGGAGCGACCCGGGTGGAAGCAGCCGAGACCCGCGCAGGTGAGCATCAGCCCCTCGCGGCGCCCCACGGCACCGTGTCCGGAAACGCCGATGTGGCGAGGCGCCACGAGCTCCCGGCCGCGACCCACGAGGACGCCGCAACGGCGAGCGCACGCACGGCCGTCTCGCGCCGCCGCCTGATGTCGTGGCTGGTCGTCTGGGACGCCCTCGTCCCGGCGGCGCTGCTGGTGCTCGCCGGCCTTCTCGAGGGCATCGTCGGCCCGCCGCTCAACGGCGGCGCCGCCGTCATCACCGACCCCCTGGTCATCCTGCTCGCGGTGATCTCCCCCACCGGCCTGGCGATCGCCGGCGCCTACAACCACCGCCGCCGCCGGGGCAACAGCCGCCTGCTGTTCGCCCTGAAGCTCGGCGTGGTGGGCATGGCGGTCTCCTGGACCGGGCTGATCGCCTCGGCCGTGATGGGCTGGCCGATCGACTTCGCCCAGATGATCACCCTCTCGCTGCTGCTCCCGGCCGGGTGGCTCCTCGGCCGCGCGGCCTGCGACCGCCACCCCGCCACGGGCGCCGAGCGCGTTCTGCTGGTGGGCTCGGGAACCGTCGCCCAGCGCGTCCTCGATCTCACGGTCCGCCACCGCGAGCGCCGCCTGCAGGTGATCGGCCGCATCGAGTCGGACCCGGTCGCCACGAGCGCCGAGGGCGGCCCGCCCCTGCTCGGCGATCTCGACGATCTGCCCCGCGTGCTCCGCGACCACGGCATCCAGCGCGTCATCGTGGCCTTCGCGCCCGGACGCGACTCGGAGCTGCTCGACCTGCTGCGCCACTGCATCGGCGAGGGCGTGCAGGTGGACATCGTCCCGCGCTTCTACGAGCTGATCGGCCCGAGCCCCCGCGCCAACTCGGTGGGCGGCCTGGCTCTGATGGAGGTCCCCGGCCGGGGCCTCACCCCGCCCCAGCTGGCGGTGAAGCGCGGCCTCGACATCGCGGGCGCCCTCGGCATGCTGCTGATCCTCTCGCCGCTCCTCGTCGCCGCTGCCGCCGCGATCGCGATCTCCGACGGCCGGCCCGTGTTCTTCCGCCAGACCCGCGTCGGGCAGCGCGGCAGGACCTTCGAGATCTTCAAGTTCCGCACGATGACCGTCGGCTGCGACGCCGACGGCGTCGCCCGCCTGGCCGCGATGGCCGACCGCGGCGAGCACCGCCTCAACGACGATGGCCCCATCGCCACGGTGGTGCGCGATCTGAAGGCCCAGAGCGAGGCCCGCGTCACCCGCCTCGGCGGCCTCCTGCGCAGGACGAGCATCGACGAGCTGCCCCAGCTCCTCAACGTCGTCCGCGGCGACATGAGCCTGGTCGGACCCCGCCCGCTTCGCCCCTTCGAGGTGACCGAGCTCAACGAGTGGCAGCGCGCCCGCCAGGAGCTTCGTCCCGGCCTCACCGGCCTCTGGCAGGTGCTCGGCCGCAGCGACGTCAGCTGGGACGAGCGCATGCAGCTCGACTACACCTACGTCTCGCACTGGTCGTTCCTGGCCGACCTCCAGATCCTCGCCCGCACCGTGCCCGCAGTGCTCAAGAAGGATGGAGCCGTTTGAGTCGCCTCACGCGCTGGCCGCTCGCCCTCTGCGCCGCGGGCCTCGTGCTCTCGGCGGTCCCCGCCAACGCCGCCGTCGTCGTCCCGGCTGGCGGCTTCGTCGGTCACGGCACGACCGCGCAGGTCAAGGAGGGCATCGACGTCGCCCACGACGCGGGCGCGCGCTGGGTGAGCCTCTCGCAGTCGTGGGAGTCGCTCGAGCCCCAGCCCGACAGCTACCTGACTCCGGGCGGTGCCGGGACGGCCACCTGGGACGCCCTGGGAGAGCGCCTCGCGTACGCCAAGGCGAAGGGCATGAGCGTCGAGCTCCGTTTCGCCAACGCCCCGCAGTGGGCGAGTGGCCGCGCGGGGAGCGACGATCCGCCGACGCCGGCCAATGTCCCTGCGTACGGCCAGTTCCTCAGCGATCTCGCACAGCGTTTCGGCCCCCTGCTTGACGCCTACTCTCCCTGGAACGAGCCCAACCTCACCCGCTTCTGGAACCCGGTCAGCCCCGAGGCCTACACGGCCCTCCAGAAGGTGGCCTACACCTCCATCAAGGCCGTCGATCCGTCGGCGACGGTGCTGACGGCCGCGATCGTCGGTCGCTACAGCGGCCAGAACTCGGGCTACTCGTTCCTTCGGCGCTCCTACCAGGCCGGCCTGAAGGGCCACGCCGACGTCATCGGCTGGAACGGCTACCCCGGTGGCGAGCCCGAATCCGACGGCCCCCTGGAGAGCGGCGTGCCGGCCGCGAACACCCTGCCCGCCCAGCTCTACCTGCGCACCCTGATCGACGAGTTCGATCCGGGGCGGCGGGTCTGGATCATGGAGACCGGCTGGAGCACCTGCGTCTCGTGCAACGTCTCGGCCGCCAACGGGGTCACCGAGGCCCAGCAGGCCGACTACCTGACGCGCGCGTTCACGTACCGGCGCCGTTACCTGACCGGGATAACCGACCGCATCTTCTGGTACCAGCTCCGCGACGAGGGCACCGATCGCAGTGACTGGTTCCAGAACCAGGGCGTCGTCCGCGCCGACCTCTCGCCGAAGCCCGCCCTCGCCGCCTTCCGCGCCCTCGGCACGGACATCCCCGAGCCGGGCGCGCCGGGTACGGGCTCTCCCGCCGCCACGCCGGCCGCCGCGTCGGCCGTCCTGCCGCCCGCGGCCGCCCGCCTCGGGCTCCCGACCACCGCCACGTCCGCGAAGGGCCGGGTCGTCCTCGGAAAGCCCCGGCTGACCGCGCGGCGAGGGATCTTCACGCTGGTCGTCAAGGTCGCCGTGCGCGGCGG